>NZ_JAFIRA010000006.1 GCF_022848905.1 Thermostichus vulcanus str. 'Rupite' | reverse complement strand
ATAGGTAGGGTCGGCTCAGGGGATGGGGTAGTTGGCAATCCCCTGAACTCCATGAATACCTTGCAGTCTAAGGTTGCAAGGGGCTAGAAGGGAGAATCCCCCGGTTTCTAACCGGGGGAGTGTCAATTCGAGGCGTTCTCCCCCCCACAATGCCGGTGAGAATGCCCGCGATGGTTTCTCATTCTTCAAGCACTCGATACAAGGTCAGCCTCTGCTGAATGCATTGCTCTTTGACCGTTAAAGAATGGAGCTGACGGGAGTCGAACCCGTGTCCGAGATGGGTAATGGGGGATCACTCATTCACAGGCTTAGCCCCTTTTACCCCAGAGGCGGGGATCACCGTTTGGATCCCGGTGATGGGATTTCTCCGCCTGAGCTTGGGCTCTCCCTCGACGGAGCCAAAGAGGAGAGCTGCACCCGTTGAGGGTTTGATCCGCCCACTTAACGGGGTCGTGAGGGGATCCTCGAGCTCAAGAGTAAACCTTTAGGTTACTGAGCCTTAGGCAGCCAGAACGGCAGCTTTACGAGCAAAGGGTACGACGTTGTTCGCACGTACTTGTTTTGAGCCTGGTGGTAACGGGATAAGCTCAATCCCGACCTGTATCATGAACCCTTGTTCGCCACCCCGTCGAAACCGTTACAGCCCCAGGGTTGACTTAGCCTTAGCATAGCAAAAAAACTCGCGACACTGGGAAGTGACTCTGCTAAGATTGTAAAGCTGCAAATTAGGGTCGGTAGCTCAGCGGTAGAGCATTCGGCTTTTAACCGATTGGTCCAGGGT
The DNA here is from genome assembly GCF_022848905.1 of Thermostichus vulcanus str. 'Rupite'. Taxonomy (NCBI): domain Bacteria; kingdom Bacillati; phylum Cyanobacteriota; class Cyanophyceae; order Thermostichales; family Thermostichaceae; genus Thermostichus; species Thermostichus vulcanus. The sequence goes on along the minus strand of NZ_JAFIRA010000006.1, from coordinate 113,087 downwards.
TCGAATCCCTGCCGACCCATATCTGGAAAACCCTTGGTAGAGTGAGCCTAGCAGTGGATCCCTGCTCTTTATAGCTCTTTATATGAGCCCACCCCAAGCGGGAAATCTCCAGCGAATCTCTCTTGGGTTGGGATAGCCTTGCGAGCAGGCTATCAGCCTTTTGGAGCACTCAAGAAGCAAGAATGATAAGACCCTCAGGGAACTGGGAGGCCCCTGGTAGAATCGGTCGGGTGAGCTATTCAGGAGGGCTTTCAAAGCTGTGGCCCGCAGAGCCGCCCTAAACCCAACCCAATTCTCCGTATCAAGGCTTCTGGATGGTACTCAAACTTCTGATTTTTGACTTTGATGGTACGCTCGTCGATTCCGAACCTGGCATTCTCGAAGCGATCCGCCATACTGCTGCGGCCCTGGAGCTGCCCCCAGAAGCGGTGGAATCTTGGCGACAGATGATCGGGATCCCGTTGGAGAAACAACTGGCTGCTCTGCTACCGAAGCATTCCCAGAACCGGATCCCGGAGGCGATTGAAATTTACCGCTGCTACTACGACGCTATCCGCCCTTACTACAGTAAACCCTTCCCCGGTATTCTCGACCTTTTGGCAGATCTAGCGGAACGGATCCCGTTGGCCATTGCCTCGAGCAAGCGACGAGAATCCATCTTGCCTGTTCTCGACCAATGGGGCTTTGGCGACCTATTTGAGCCGATCATTTCCCCAACAGAAGTGACTCATCCTAAGCCACATCCAGATTCTGTGGAACGCATCCTCGCCCACCATGACCTTGCCCCTGATCACACCGTTCTGATTGGTGATACGGAATACGACATCGAAATGGCCCGTCGTGCCGGAGTCGAGGCCTGGGGTGTGGGCTGGGGCATTCACCCCCTGGAGCGTCTGTATCAGGCTGGAGCAGAGCAAGGGTTTGCGGATGTGCAAAGCTTGCACCAAACGCTGACAGAACTGTTAATTTGAGAGAGCTTTAAGAACCTTTCAGGATTATGTTGGGTTGGCTCAACTTTTTAACAAGTTCGGTGTAAAGCCGGATGCTCCCTTTCCTAAAAGAGCACTACTGTAGGAGTACTCCAACTGGACTCCTGCTGTGACCAGTCTTTCCTTTGCCAAAATTGAGATGTCTAGAACAATCGGGGTGCCCGAAACGGCTACTTTAGAGCCAACAGATGTCAGCCACCTCTTGATCGTCGACGATCAGCCCAACAGTCGCATGTTGCTGGGGGATTTGCTAGAGGGCATTGGCTATCGGGTGAGCGAGGCCGAGAGTGGCAATCAAGCCCTGCAGATGTTGGAAACCCTCCAGCCGGATCTGATCCTGCTGGATGTGATGATGCCAGGTTTAGATGGGTTTGAAGTGTGTCGGCGCATCAAAGCGAACGAAGAGACGCGCCTGATTCCGGTGGTGTTGATCACAGCCGCCAGCGATCGCAAAAATCGGGTGCGGGGTATCGAAGCAGGGGCAGATGATTTTCTCAGCAAGCCTTTTGATGAGTCAGAATTGTTGGCGCGGGTGCGATCCCTTGTGCACCAGAAGCACCTGAACGAAGATTTGGATCATGCCGCTCAAGTCTTGTTCGTTATTGCTCGCAGCGTGGAAAGCCGGGATCCCACCACAGGAGATCACTGCGAACGCTTGGTGAAAATGGCCAAGAGCTTTGGCGAGTTTTTGCAGTTACCCCGTCCCATGATCAAGGTATTGGCTTGGGGAGGATACCTACACGACATTGGCAAAATTGGTGTGCCTGACGCGATCTTGGGCAAACCAGACAAACACACCCCAGAAGAGTGGGAAGTGATGAAATCCCATGTCCTGATCGGGGAGGAAATTTGTCGGCCCTTGCGCACTATGAAAGAGGTGTTGCCCCTGATCCGCCACCACCACGAACGCTGGGATGGCGGTGGTTACCCAGATGGGCTGAAGGGGGAAGAGATCCCATTGGTGGCCCGAGTTTTTCAGGTGCTCGATATTTACGATGCCCTCACCTCAGAGCGGCCCTACAAACGTGCCTTTACCGTTCAAGAAGCCATGGACATTCTGCGAGAAGAAACGGCAAAAGGCTGGCGGGATCCCCAATTGGTGGAGTCCTTTTTTGCGTTTTTGCGATCGCGTCTGCCCCAGTTGGATTGATCCTATGTCAGGTGGGGATCCCTTACGTCGCTGTGTGGCCTGTCGCCAGTTGTTCCCACGCTCGCAACTGTGGCGATTGGTCAGGCAATTCGATTCTCACCAAGTTCTTCTGGAGGAGGGCATGGGGCGTTCTGCCTACCTGTGTCGTCAGCTCGATTGTTTACAGGCAGCCCAACGCAAGCAACGGCTGAACAAAGCTCTGAAAGCATCAGTCCCTGACGAACTGTTTCAACGTCTAGAGGCCCAACTGCTGAGCCATCAGCCTTCTGGTGCGCCTACGGAGTTCGAAATCTCTCGATAATCTAAAGAGTTCGGCCATCTGAGCCCCTCAACCGGGACAATTTGCCTTAACGCTACACGGCAACCCAACTCACCTGTCAGAATAGGGATCCGTCTGGTGAACCTGAGGCCAGCCTGTTCAGGCTCCAGAAAGGTTATTCTAGACTAGCGCCTTAGACGTTATGTTCACTTCCCCGGTTGTCCTACCCTATGCCCCATGTGGATATTTCCAGAGCAGCTTTAGATCTAGATTCCCTCCAGTCCGGATCCCTGGAGGCCGACCCAGCTGTTCTCGATAGGCCCGAGGAAGAACCCGCAAGTTCGAAAGGCTCACCCCCTACTGATCATTTGGATCATTTGGATAGTGAAACCGACGAGGAGAGAGGAGCAGAGGCTAGCAGACGAATGACCGATAAAGTTCGACTTTACGATATTGCCCGTGAAATGGGGCGTGAAAACCGCGATGTTTTAGAGGTTTGTGAACAACTGGGGATCCCTTTCAAAAGCCACAGCAGCACCATTTCCCTGGAGCAAGCAGAACAGGTGCGCAGCAAACTGGGTAAAGCCCGTATTGTGCAACCCCCTCGCTCCCGTTCCAAGGGGCAACCCGAGGGCCGTCCACCCGAGTCTACCCCTGAATCTCGAAGTGGTGAGCGTCCTCAGCAGATCGTCGGCATTCGTCGACCTGTGCCTGCCCAGCGGCAGACCTCGGTTGCTGAGGCGACTCCTCCCAGTGCTCCGCCTGCTGCCAAACCCTCACTGCAACGACCCGAGCGGGCCTCCTCTGCTGAAAAACCTGAAAAAAAGGTCTCCGGTGGCAATACCCAGTTGATAGGCCCACCGCGCCGACAATCTGGCTCCCCCGTCCGTCCAGCTGAGATGGCCCAAGAACCCGAGCCCACTCCGCCTACTCCAGCTCGTCCGGAGCCGCCTATCCCAGTTCGTCCTGAGCTCCCTGCCACTAAGGCCAGAAGCCCTGAGCCCAGCCCTGCTCCGGTGGCCAAGCGCCCGACTGTGCTTACTCCCCCCCGACGAGCCACCTCTGAGCCCGAGCCGCCAGTAGAGCGTCCTGAACCTCTACAACGTGCTCCTGAGTCCAGTCGTCCCAGCCCCTCAGAAGCATCCTCCCCTAGCCGTCCCCGTACTCCTCGTCCCACGGAAGAAGGAGCCCCTTCTCGTCAGCCTGTACAGCGCCCGCGTCCCCAGTTGGTGGGTGCTCCCATACGCCCTGGCAGTCGCCCCCAAGAGTCTCCCTCTCCGGTGGCTAGGGAAGATAGCCCAAGCGGAAGTAGCGATACCCCCCGTCCGCAGCGGCGGATGGAGTTGGTGGGCCCCCCCACCCGTCCTGCGGCTAAGCCGACCCTCCCAGACCTGGAGGACTCCCCTCGCTTGCCGGAAGGGATCCCTGGCGAACGTCCTAGCCCGGTGTTGGCGGATGCCCCTGTGCGTCCCGCCGTGCCCAAGGTAAAGCGCAAAACCGCTGCTGAAGAGGAGGACGAGGAGCTACAGGTCCTCAATCGGCGCACCAGCCGCACGCAAGCCAAACGCAAACGCAGCCGCAGACGTGGGGAGGGAGACGGGGACACACTGGATCTGGATCCCACCGCCATAATTTCGGCGGTCAAGCAAGCAGAGCTGAACGCCCTCAAGCCATTAGCCCGTCCCACGGCTAAGCCCACTTCCTATCGACCACCAGCGACTGTCACGGTCAGTAGTGCCCGTCCTCGCCCCGCTGCCCGTTCCCAGCGACAATCTGCCGCTGCCGAAGCCAACGCTGCTGATGCGCCAGCCGAACCGGAAGAGAAGGTATTGCTGTTGGATGGCAGCCTCACTGTACAGGAATTGGCCCATCGCCTGCGTTTGGCTGAAACCGAGATTATCAAAACCCTCTTCTTCAAGGGGGTGATGGTAACCATCAACCAAGTGCTGGATGAATCGATTGCCGAGTCGGTGGCTACAGAACTGGGCTACGAGATTCGGCGGCCAGAGGCAGAATCCAAAGCCAAGAAAACAGAAATGCTGGATGTGGAGGATATCGACCATCTGGTTCCTCGTCCTCCCGTAGTCACCATCATGGGCCACGTCGATCACGGCAAAACCACTTTGCTCGATGCCATCCGCGATACTAATGTCGCTCGGGGAGAAGCCGGCGGGATCACTCAGCGCATTGGGGCCTACCACGTTGATGTGGATTTTGAGGGGGAAAGCCGCCGTGTGGTTTTCCTCGATACCCCTGGCCACCAAGCCTTCACCGCCATGCGTGCCCGTGGCACCCGTGTGACCGATATTGCCGTTTTGGTGGTGGCGGCCGACGATGGGGTACAACCGCAAACCCTGGAGGCAATCAGCCATGCGCGGGCCGCTCAGGTGCCGATCATCGTTGCCATCAACAAGATCGACAAACCGGACAGCCAACCGGATCGCATTAAGCAGCAGCTTGCCGAACATGGCCTACTGCCAGAAGAGTGGGGCGGGGATACCCCGATGGTGGAGGTCAGCGCTCTAGCTCGCCTCAACCTCGACAGCCTGTTGGAGATGATCCTGCTGGTGGCGGATGTAGCGGAGCTGCAGGCCAATCCCAATCGTCCGGCCCGTGGCACGGTGGTGGAAGCCCACCTAGATAAGGCGCGTGGCCCTGTGGCGACGTTGTTGGTTCAAAATGGCACGCTGCGAGTTGGGGAAACCCTGGTGGCGGGGGCTGTTTTGGGCCGTGTCAAAGCAATGGTGGATGATCGGGGCAACCGGCTACAGGAGGCAGGGCCCTCTTCTGCCGTGCAACTGCTGGGTCTGGATGAAGTACCGGCAGCTGGAGATGAATTTCAGGTCTACCCAGACGAGAAAGAAGCCCGTCGCATTGCTCAGGAACGGGCGGATGCGCTGCGGCAAACTCGACTGCAACAGGCGCTCCTCTCCCGCCGAGTCAGTTTGGGCAGTATTTCTGCCAAGGCTCAAGAGGGCCAGCTGAAGGAGCTGAACCTGATCCTGAAAACCGATGTCCAGGGATCCGCCGAAGCGATTCAGGCCGCATTGCAGGATCTGCCCCAAGAGGAAGTGCAATTGCGGGTCTTGCTGGCCGCTGCCGGTGAGATTACTGAGACAGATGTGGATTTGGCAGCCGCCAGTGAAGCGATCATCCTCGGTTTCAACACCAGCATGGCCCCTGGATCCCGACAAGCTGCCGATGAGAAAGGGGTGGATGTGCGGGAATACGACATCATCTATAATCTGCTCGACGATCTGCGGGCGGCGATGGAGGGCTTGCTGGATCCTGAAGAAGTGGAAGAACCTCTAGGCCAAGCGGAAGTGCGGATGGTGATCCCGATTGGGCGCGGTGCGATTGCCGGCAGCTATGTGCTTTCCGGCAAGGTGCAACGGAACGCTTTGGTGCGAGTCCGGCGTAAGGGGGAGGTGATTCACGAAGGTCGCCTCGATTCCTTGAAGCGCTTCAAAGACGATGTGCGCGAAGTGGCTTCTGGCTTCGAGTGTGGGATCGGTGTCGATAAGTTCCAAGCTTGGCAGGAAGGGGACATTATCGAGGTGTATCAGATGGTCTCGAAACGGCGAACCCTGACTCCGGCCTAGATCGGGGTCGAAGCGGTTAGGTTGTGAAGCAGGGATAGGGATCCCTCCCACTCAAGGGGATCCCTGGGGCAGGATGATGACGCTCCGCATCGTGCGGAGCAGGATGGAGATCTCAGCTTGTTGATGGGGAGAAGCATGCGACTGAGCCAGATGTTGTTTGTAACACTGCGGGAGGATCCCGCGGAAGCCGAGCTGCCCAGCCACAAGCTGCTGTTGCGGGGGGGATTCATCCGCCGCCTATCTCCAGGTACCTACACCTATTTGCCGCTGCTCTGGCGAGTCTTGCAAAAAATCTCCGAGATCGTCCGGCAGGAGATGAACGCCATCGGCGGACAGGAATGTCTGATGCCCCAGTTGCAGCCGGCAGAAATCTGGCGGGAGTCCGGTCGTTGGGACGTGTATACCCAAGCGGAAGGGATCATGTTTGCCCTCACAGATCGGCAGGGGCGAGAACAGGGTCTTGGCCCCACCCATGAAGAGGTGATTACCCTCCTTGCCCGCGATTTGATCCGCTCCTACCGACAATTGCCCCAAACCCTCTATCAAATCCAGACCAAATTCCGGGATGAGATTCGGCCTCGCTTTGGCCTGATGCGGGGTCGGGAGTTCATCATGAAGGATGCCTACTCTTTTCATGCCAACGAAGAAAGCCTGCGCCAAACCTATCAGGATATGCATCGTGCCTACTGTCGTATTCTCAGCCGCTGTGGGCTGCAATTTCGCGTGGTGGATGCCGATGCGGGGGCGATTGGCGGGCCGACCGCAGCCTCTCAGGAATTTATGGTGCTAGCTTCTGCTGGAGAGGATGACATTCTCTACACCCCTGACGGCTCCTATGCGGCCAATGTGGAAAAAGCAGTATCGATTCCGCCGGAGGCTGCTCCCTCTCCCTATGATTCTGTTCAAATATTGGATACCCCCGGCACGGAAACCATTGATAAATTGGCGGAGTTCCTCAAGATTTCTCCCACCGTCATCCTCAAAAACGTTCTCTACCAAGCCCTTTACGACAACGGCATGCGGGTGGCGGTGCTCCTGAGCATTCGGGCGGATCAAGAGGTGAATGAGGTGAAACTCTCCAACCATCTCAGCCGCTTGGCGGAACGTTACCAAGCCAGCAAATTGCTCACCCTCACCCTGGCGGATGCCGATATCCAAAGCAGTTGGCAGGGGGATCCGATTCCTGTCGGGTATATCGCCCCTGATTTGCCAGATCGCTGCTTGGGCCAAACCCAGAAAAACCTGGCCCCCAAAATCTTGCGGTTGGCGGATCAAACGGCAGCCCTGATGAAAAACTTCGTGACGGGAGCCAATGAACCCGGCAAGCATGTGGGGGGAGTGAACTGGGGCGAACACTACCCGCTCCCGGAGGTGGTGGATGTGCGCAAAGCCCAAGCAGGGGATCGTTCTCTCCTCAACCCGGAGCAAATCCTAGAAACCACCCGTGGGATTGAAATTGGGCATATTTTCCAGCTGGGCTTGAAGTTCTCGTTACCGATGCGGGCCACCTTCACCGACGAACAGGGATCCGAACATCCGCTATGGATGGGGTGTTACGGCATTGGGGTGTCTCGCTTGGCTCAGGCAGCTGTGGAACAATCCCACGATGCCAATGGCATCATCTGGCCGGTGGCAATCGCCCCTTATCAGGTGGTAGTGGTAGTTCCCAACATCTCCGATGCCCAGCAGATGGAAGTGGCTGAGCGGCTGGTGCGGGAGCTGACGGCTGCCGGGATCGAAACCCTCTGGGATGACCGGGATGAGCGGGCCGGCGTGAAATTCAAAGATGCCGATCTCATCGGGATCCCTTACCGCGTTACCACCGGTCGCAGCCTGAAGCAGGGCAAGGTAGAACTGACCGAGCGGGCCACCGGGCAAGCCATAGAGATCCCAATTGAGGAAGTGGTGGCCACCCTGAAAGAGCGGCTCGAGGCGGCCTTAGCGGTGCCAGACTGAGCAGGGTTCCGGTAGGGCTAGGATGCTGAATATCTCCATCCTTAAAAAGGAAGACAACTCCTGTCCCTTTGGTTCTTACAGCCCTTGCGCGGGTTTGCTACAACAACTGAATCGTAAGGGAGCGATTGGCCGGGGTTATTTGACCCAAAATAACAGCTCGACTGGCTCCAGTTGCCTCGGGTAAATTGTTTGCCTGACCCTGCCAAGTTCGATAGGCCAAGATAGCAAAAGCCAGGGCTTCTTTTGCTTGCGACGGGATCCCCATTTGTTCACTGGTGAGCAGGGTCACTTCCGGAAGCTGCCGCTGCAACATCTTCATCAGAGTTGGGTTTTGGGTGCCACCACCACTCACAATTGCTTGATCCGGCAGATGGGGCAAAAAGGTTCTGTAGGCGTGGGCAATGGAACAAGCGGTCCATGCAGTTAGGGTGGCAATGCAATCTGCGGCTGAAGCAAAATGAGGCCAAATCTGTTGTAGATAGGACGCTCCAAAATATTCTCTGCCGGTGGTTTTGGGTGGAGGCAACTGAAAATAGGGATCCCGCATCCATTCTCTAACCTTTTCCCAGTCCACTTGGCCTTGGGCGGCCCACTGCCCGTTGCGATCAAACGTTTGTTGCCCTTGAGTGGCTTGCATCACTGCTAAGTCGATCAAAATGTTGCCTGGACCCGTATCAAAGGCAAACGGGGATCCCGGCCCAGAGGTTTTGGGTAAATAGGTTAAATTGGCAATGCCGCCAATGTTTTGGGCCACACGATTCCGGTGAGAGTCACTGAACAACAGCCTATCTACAAACGCCACCAGCGGGGCCCCCTGTCCTCCAGCCGCCATATCCCGCGCTCGAAAATTGTTGATGACAGGGATCCCGGTTAATTCTGCAATCACAGCCGCTTCGCCGATTTGCAAGGTAGAGGCATTGGGGCCGGTGGGGATATGCCAAAGGGTTTGGCCATGACTGCCAATCAAGTCAATCTGTTCCGGGTTCAGGTTTGCAGAATCGATCCCCTGCAAAGCTGCTTCCGCAAAAGCTTGCCCCACCCGAACATTCAACGCGCAGAGCTGATCAACGCTGCTGGTTTTGGGATCCGAAGCCCGCAAGATGGCTTCTCTCAACTGTTCGGAATAGGGGATGGTTTCATGATGGAGAAGATCCCAGGTTAAGGGATCCCTGCCCTCAATTTGCACAATCGCCACATCGATCCCATCCACAGAAGTGCCCGACATTAAGCCAATGACAATCATCTTGTTGAAGACAGTGAAGATAGTGAACTACTTCCGCTGGAAGACAACGGAAAGGTTGTTGGCCGGCATAGGAATCACCTCTTTCAGGATCAGCCCCTTTTGCTCAGCCACCTCAACAACGTTTTCCAAATCCCGCACTCCCCATTCCGGGTTCTCCGCTCTTAAGCTGGCATCAAACTGGGCGTTACTGGGAGCCGTGTGTTCTCCCTGGCAACGGAAAGGGCCATACAAATAGAGGATCCCGTCGGGTGGCAAAATTCGACCGGCTCCGGCCATCAATCCCAAACAACTGGCCCAAGGGCTGATGTGAATCAGGTTGATGCTGACCATCGCTGTTGTGGGTGGATCTGGGCTTGGGGTCTCGACCGGCCAGATCGGATCCCGGACATCCAATGGGATAGGGGGGCGTAGGTTGGCTGCCGGAAATTCCGCTTGCCAGGCTTGAATACTACGACAAAGCTCCGGATCCGGCTCACTCGGTTGCCAGATGCAATGGGGCAGACGCGGGGCAAAGTACACGGCATGTTCCCCTGTGCCACTGCCAACCTCCAACACCCTGCCACTGCTGGGTAAAACCTGCTCCAGCACCCTCAGAATCGGATCCCGGTTGCGCAGCGTTGCCGGAGCATGGCGACGATTCTCTTGTCCCACCCCCATCTCCTTGTCCCCTCGACGTTACACCCGACCCCATCAAACGAACACTCCTGAACCCCAACATCAGCGGCCAGAGAAGCTCCCCAGAGACTTTACCAGAGGCTTTAGAAGGTATGAAGGTTCTGCCCTTTCTGCATCAGCCCTCATTAGCATACAAACAGCGCACCCGAAACCTCTGGGTAGGAACTTCGTCTAGTGGGAATTTTGTCTGATGAGTGAAGCCATCCGCTACGATCTTTTGCTGGTAGGGGGGAGTTCCTCCAACCTGATCCTGGCCCATCGCCTTTTGGATCTAGCCAAACTCTCCGGCTTGAAGATCTCCATTGCCATTCTGGAAAAAGCACGGCAATTCGGTGGGCACATCGTCAGCGGCGCCATCTGCAATCCCCAAGTGATCTGCAAACTCTTTCCTGATTTTGAAAGTCAGGGGTTCCCCACCGAAGGGCGCGTGGAAGTCAATCATCTGAGTGTACTGGGATCCGAACAGCGCTGGGATCTACCGGAAGCCGTGATTCCCCAAGGGTTTCGCAAACAGGGACAAGTCATCCTCACCCTCAGCCACGTCATTCGTTGGTTGGCAGAACAACTGCAAGAGAAAGCCAAGGGGATCCCGAATGTCACCCTTGATTTATTTCCCGGTTTTGCCGCCCATGAAATTCTGTACGACGGGGAACGGGTGATTGGGGTGCGAGCCAGCGACTCCGGCCAAATTTACGAAGACTGCATTTTTGCTGATCTCACCTGTTTTGGCGACAAAGGGTTCATCTCCAAAGATCTCATCGAGAAGTTTCAGCTGCGGCCTAATCCGCAACTGTGGTCGGTCGGGGTGAAAGAAGTCTGGCAAATTCCCGGATCCCTGCAAGGGCAGGTGTGGCACACCCTGGGTTACCCGGTTTTGGACGGCAGCTTTAGTGGCGGCTTTGTCTATGGCCTCAAAGACAATCGCCTTGCCTTGGGCCTGATCATCGGCCTCGATAGCAAAAACCCCAACCTGAACCCGCAACAACGTCTCCAGGAGTTCAAAGGCCATCCTTGGATCCAATCTTTGCTGGAGGGGGGCAAGTTGCTCAAGTACGGGGCTGCCGTGATTCCAGAGGGAGGCTACTACAGTCTGCCCACCCGCTTTGGTGTGGAGGGATCCCTGTTGTTGGGGGATGCGCTCGGGGTGCTGGATGTGGGCAGCCTGGCCGGGGTCGATAAGGCCATGGAAACCGGCTATGTGGCGGCGGGCTTAATTCACGATGGCTTTTTGAAAGGCAATCTGCACATTCAAGAGGCCTATCAACAAGAAGTGATGCAAAGCTCGGTGGGGCAAGATCTGTACCGCAGCCGCTACTTCCGGGAAGCTTTCCTGGAAAACTCCCGCCTGTTGGAAGAGTACCTACCCAAAGTGTGCAGCAGCGTCGATGCTGGCCATCCTTGGTTGGGATCCCTGCAATTTGGCCTGCAAGACCCGGTTCGCCGGGGCCGAGAAACCCTGCGCGCTTATACCCTTCTTACCGGACGAGTTAGCACCAGCGCACCCCCACCTCAGGGATACATTGCTCCCCATGCCGCTATTCAGGCGGATTTTGTTGCCCCCACCGCCGTTTCTGTGCCTCAACCCGAGTCCGTGTACGGCTATTTCTCTCGGCCTGATGCGGTCTTTTTTGCCGAACCCCGTTATCACGAAGGCAACCATCATATTGTCGAGTTCAGTGCCGAAACCTGTCGTCGGTGCATCGCCACTTACGACAAACTCAATCGCCCTACCCCCTGCATTTCTGACTGCACCGCAGAAGTTCACCACATCCGAGAACAGCACGGGATCCGTTCCCATGCCATGTCTTTAGAAAATTGCATTCAGTGCCGCACCTGCGAAATCATCTGTCCCCAATTAAATTTGCGGGTTAACCCCAGCTATGAGGGATCCGGCCCGGATTTCTTCGGGTTATGACCGTGCGGTTGTGAGATGCCTTATTTGTAGATAACTACCGCGTTTTACATGGACGGGATCCCTATGTGGCCCAGTCGGTTGGAGACCGGATTTTGCACCGCTTGTGGATGTGGTCGCCAGATGCGGCAGGGATCCCTGAAGGCATTCAATACTCGGATCCCGATGATGTGCTGGTGGCCGCCTCGTAAATTCAGGAAGCTTCAAAATACGCGAGCAGGCGGGAACAGATAAAATCATGGATAGATTAGGAGACCTGAGAATGCCATGTCTCCATTCCGATCGCTCTTGTCAGCCTCAGAAGTAGAAACAGGTGGGGGTCAGCAGATTGGCTTATCCCAAAAGCAGCGCTTCTAACGAGCGAGTTACGACAATTGACGCATGGGATAGCCGTAAGTATCGGTAAGAATAAATACATAGTCTAACCAGGCAGGAGCCGAACTAAAGCCTCCTTGATAAACTAACTGAGGTTGCTGCGTTGGCTGGAGCGGCTTTGGGTTCTGAGGGCCTAGAGTCTGTTCTCGGATTCGAAGCGCTTCCGGACGCCAATTTTCAGTCCTGTTCACCACTCCCTGAAGATGTAAGATGCAAAGCAACGATCGCTTCGATCAGATCGACTTTCGGCTGGATCGCCTGGTGGGTGCCGTGCTGACCCTGACGGAGACTGTGAGCTTCGTCAAAGATGATCTGACCAACCTGAAAGGAATTGTTCAACAGCAGCTTATGGTGACCCAAGAGCACAGCAACTGGTTGGGAGAGTTGAAGCAAATCTGTCAACAACAGGCCGAGACCGCTCGCCGCCAGTCCGACACGGTTGAGCGCATCATCACCTATCTTCTTCCTTCAGAAACTCCCAAACCCTAAAGGGGGATTGGCGGGGTATGGGGACGTGTCAGAATATCACCAGAAACAGAAGTTAAGGTCGTCTACCCTTGCAAAACAAGGTTGAAGCAGCCCAGCAGGGCTCTACGCAGAGTTCTATAAATGCCGAGGAGTTGCTTGCCTTCTTCCGTTGTCGACGACTCCCTTATTTGGATCGGGTTGGGCCTATTCAGGCAAAGCTTCCCCCAGAAGATCTATTAGAGCAGTGGCGGCGGGATCGCCAAACTTTAGTGTCAAGAGTGTTTGAGCAATTCCCCGGAGAACGGATTGAAGCTGGCAATGGGGCGGTGTTGGCGGCCATGTCCCAGGGTGTGCAGTACATCTATGGGGGAGGAATCCAGGCGGAACTATTTATTGAGCGGGTTATTGAGCGGGCAGCCGCGGTGGATGTAACCGCCCTTGAATGTGAAACCGAGCTTTCAAAGGCTCCCCGTTCTTCGCCAGGGATCCCAGACCCTACGGATCCTATAGATAGAGACACCGCAACAGCCGATAACACCTTGCCCGCAGAGTTTGAGGCAATCCGGGTGAGCAGTTCCCTGGATCTACTCATTCGGGATCAACCCCTACCCACCAAAAGCCAACCCTCCCTCAGACACTTTTACCTGCCGGCGCAAATTCGTATTGGCAAACGTCCCAAACCTGAGTACGAGTTGCTGCTGGCTTTACAGGCGGAATTGCTCGGCACTTTGCAGGGGACAACCCCGAAGCGGGGAATTTTGATTTTGAAAGGGGGGAAGTGGCATCCTATCCATCTGGGGCGACGGCGGGAACAGGTACGGCAGTTGATCCGCGAGTATTTGCTCACTTTAGACCAGCCCGATCCCCCCCAGGTGTTTATGGCGCGCAGCCGTTGTCATCTTTGCCATTGGCGGGAGCATTGTCGGCAATTGAATGCAACCAGCCAACCCCTCAGCCTGCTGCCGGGCGTGACGGGATCCCGTTATCCGCTGTTACAAGAAGCAGGGATCGAGTCGGTGGAAGCTCTGGCCAACGCTCACCTGGAAACCCTACAAGCGATTCCCAAACTGGGAGCCGCCGTCGCCCTGCAACTGAAGCGGCAAGCCCATGCCACCCTCACTCAGCAACCCGTCTGGATTCAGCAGGAGCCTTTCCCAAAAACCGCTGTCGAAATTTACTTTGATATTGAGGCAGATCCCCGTCACAATGTCGCCTATCTGCTGGGCTTACTGGTGGTGGAGCAAACTCAGGATGCCGATGCGTTTCGCTATCACAGTTGTTTGGCCACAACCCCAGAAGAGGAAGGGCAGGTGTGGCAGCAATTTTTGCGCCTGACAGCACAGCATCCCGAGGCACCCATTTATCACTTCCACGGGTTTGAAGTACAAACTTGTCAACGCCTGGGTCAGCAATACAATACGGATCCCCGCCAACTGCGGCAGTTATTAAAGCGCTTTGTAGATTTGCACGAATGGGTACAACGTTCCGTCGTATTGCCCATCGAAAGTTACTCCCTCAAAAACATCGCCCGTTGGCTGGGGTTTGAGTGGCGGATCCCGGATGCCAGTGGGGCACAGTCGATTTACTGGTACAGCCAGTGGCTGGAAACCCAAGATCGGGATTTTTTGGAGCGCTCGGTGATTTACAACGAGGATGACTGTCGAGCAACCCATCGCCTCAAAGACTGGCTGGCCAAAGGCGCGGATTCCAACCCTTAAGGCAGCGGTTCTCCGCAAAAAGGATCAACCCAGTTCGGATTAGGATAACCTATAGGACACCAGACTCTGAGGGATCCAATGCGACTCAAATCCCATGAATCCCCCCGCCAACAGGGAAGAAACCATCGCGGGCGGGGAGGAACAGCCCGCAAACGACAACTGGACAAACGGAATCGCACCTTGATGCAACGACTGCGACAGGGTGACCGTTCTCCATCCACTTCCTCTTCAAGGCAGGGCCAATCCAACCCTGCTTTTTTTGTGGCTGCTATTCCTTCAGATTTCAGATCAGATCTCCTTAGACTTCAAGTTCGGTCATCAGAGGCGGGATCCCAGCCTACCGTTTCGGCCACCTGATCCGCCAACTTGGTCGCATCAAAGGGTTTGGTAATCACCCCCCGCACCCCCAGCGGCAAAAACTGCTGCTTGACCAACCGCGCCCGTACTTTCGCTGTCAGGAGAATGACCGGAATATCTCGAGTTTTGGGGTTGGCCCGCAATTGACGGAAGGTGGTCGGGCCATCCATATCCGGCATCATCACATCCAACAGAATTACATCCGGGTGAGCCGTTTCCGCAATGCGGATCCCTTCTTCACCAGAAGGCGCACTCCACACCTCCCAACCGGCCATAATCTCCAGGCTAAGCTGAGCCACTTCGCGGATATCGTCTTCATCGTCCACCACCAAAACCCGGCGGGTCAGAGTGGCATCACTGGAGGTAGAAGTTAAAGTTTGCATGGTCTTAGCCAATTGAGTCACTACGCAACAGATCCATCATTCGGGAGCAAAGAGGGGCAACGTAAAAAAGAAGGTACTGCCTTTGCCGACTTCGCTTTCTACCCAAATTCGCCCCCCATGTTGGCGGACAATGCTACGGCAAATAGCCAGCCCTAAGCCGGTGCCGCCCTTCTCGCGGGAGTCAGAACTATCCACTTGTTTAAAGCGATGAAAGATCGTCTCCAGATTGGCCGCCGGGATCCCTCGCCCCTGATCCTGCACCCAAAAGATAACTTGATGAGCATGGCGTTGTTTGGCCCCCAAGCGCACCGTTGCCCCCCTCGGCGAGAACTTGATGGCATTACTGAGCAGGTTGGTCAAGGTTTGAATAATGCGGTCGGGATCCGCATGTATCGTCACGGGCAAGGGCTGAGTTACCAAATGCACCTGGGCTTGCTCCGCCATCGAGCGCATGGTTTCGGCAGCATACCGAATCAGCTCCGCCGCATCACAGGGCTTTTTCTCCATGCTCAGGCTACCCGCTTCCATGCGATCCAAATCCAGAATGTCATTCACCAAACGCACCAGACGTTCGGTATTGGTGGCGGCAATTTGTAGCAGGCGTTCCCCTTTGGGCAGCAGGGATCCCAGCTTACCGGTAGCCATCAGGCTCAAGGCCCCGTGAATGGAGGTGAGGGGAGTACGCAACTCGTGGCTAACAATCGAGATAAATTCATCCTTCATGCCCTCCAACGCTTGTCGTTCCGTGATGTCTTCCACCATCGTCAGGCCATAGCCCTCTTCTTTTTGTTCCGATTTTTGTTCCGAGTGTTGTCCTGAGTCAGAGGTGGAAATACGGCCAAAGGTTAGTTGCGTCCACACCCAACGGCCATCCCGTCTTAAAAATCGCCTTACCTGCCGATAACTGTGAATCTCTCCCTGGGCAAGGCGCTCCTGTTGTTGTTTCTCCTGTTGCCATTCTTCTGGCGTCAGATCAAGACTCGCTTGGGCCAGGGATCCCAGGTGCAGCCCCACCAATTCAGAGGCATCGGCATACCCTAACATTTCCGCCAGGGCCCGGTTTGCCGTGAGAATATGGCCCTGCCGATGGGTCAGGGCAATCCCAATCGGCGCTTCTGTAAAAATGCTGCGGAACCGTTCCTCACTCTGGGCTAGGGCACGGTTGGCTTGTATCCATTCGGCTGTGCGGGCTTCCACCCGTCGTTCCAGTTCTTCATTAACCTGCCGTAGTTGCGCCTCCGCCTGCTTGCGCAAACTGATGTCGATCACCATATACAGGGTGCCCAAGAATCCTCCTTCCTGTTCCGACTCCAGCATCGGACTGGTGGACACCAAGCTCCAAAGCGGGGATCCATCTTTACGCCGCCAGCAAATCTCCAATTGTTCAGGGAAGACCTTATTTTGGCCTGGTGGAACCACCAGCCGCTGCACCATCTGGCGTTGATCCGGCTCGACAAATTCCACCAGGCCGCGCCCCAACATTTCTGGTGCGGTGTAGCCCAACAGTTGCCCCAAGCGACGATTGATAAAGCAGGTTTTTCCCTGTTTATCCACCACCCAGATCCCTTCCTGGGCTGTATCCACGATGCGTCGATACAGTTGTTCGTGCGCTCGCTGCGCATCCGGATGAACCTGTGGATGGGTTGGATCCCAAACTTTTCGGCCCTGATCAACTTCTGGGTCTGTGTTTACCAATGGCGCGGCAGGGACTTCCTCAGGGGTGGAGGGATACACGGTTGGATCCTCCAGGTGCCAAAAGCGGCGTAGCTGCAACTGAGCCATCACCTGCTCCGCCACCGTTTGCAATCCCTGTAATTGCGACAAACTAAACTGCCGTGGCCGCGGATCCATAACACTCAAAGTACCCAGCACAAAGCCTTCCCCATCGATCAAGGGCTGACTGGCATAGGCGCGAATCCAGGGATCCCTGACAACCAATGGATGCTCCCGATAGCGAGGATCCTGATCTAGATCGGTTAACAGCAACGGTTCGGGGCGACAAATAGCCTGTGCACACCAGGACTGTTCCCGAGGCAACGCTTCAATCTTCCAGCCATAAGCAGCCTTGAACCAATGGCGGGACTGATCGATAAAACCAATCAAGGCAATGGGTGCCTCACAAATCTGAGCCGCCAACCGACACAAATTATCCCATACAGGCTCAGCGGCAGTATCCAAAACACCATACCGATAGAGGGCTGCCAACCGAGCCGCCTCGTAGACTTCTGCAACATCAAGTTCTGTAGGCACCATGAGATTCGCTAGAAGACAGCGAATGAGACTAAATGAAACTATTGAAACAAAAAACAACCGTGTTCAGCCAATTGCTCGAGAGATCTAACAACCGCTGATCAGTCCACTCATCTGGTCAAGATCAATGAACTGGAGCTGTAGCAATATCATCAACAATGGCCCCATCTGTTGTCGTTGTACCTTTCTCGCCAAAGCCAGCTGTCTTTGATCGATAATGCCCTGCGCCAGCAACTGCTGCTCCAGGGAGGTTTCGTTGAACAGAGACATGGACAAACCATCCTTACGTGCAAGTAAGCCAAGGGGCTCGCCGTAGTTCTAAGCAGAGCACTGTGGCACTCAATTCCTCCTCAGCCTGCCGAATCCAGATGAATTTTCCCTGAAGCCAGGGTTAAGCCTCTCTGAACAGACGGAGACAGGCCGAGATCAGGCATGTACAGTGACTCTAAAGTAGAGAATGGATGTGAAGGACTTGTGAAACTCCACCCCTAGGGATCCCAGCGTGAAGCTCCTTTTGGTCGAAGATGAAGCCAGCTTGGCCACTGCTATTGTCGAGGCCCTCAGCGCAGATTACTACGTGGTGGATATTGCCCGTGATGGTCAAGAGGCTCAAGATTACCTGGAGGTCTACCCCTACGACCTGTTGATGTTGGATGTCGGTCTTCCCGACCAAAACGGTATTGATCTCTGCCGAGACTTGCGCACCCAAGGTTATACCCAGCCGATCCTGCTCTTAACTGCCCACAACCACAGCGAGACGAAAGTGGAAGGGTTGGATGCTGGGGCCGACGATTACCTGGTCAAGCCCTTTGAAATGACAGAATTGGCTGCCCGCATTCGTGCCCTTCTCCGACGAGGTCAAATTGCCCAACAACCGATTTTGAGCTGGGGAGAGCTACGGTTGGATCCCAGTAGTTGTGAAGTTAGCTTTGCCGATCTCCCTCTTCACCTTACCCCCAAAGAATACGCCCTACTAGAACTTTTTCTGCGCAATCCTCAGCGAGTATTTAGCCAAAGTGCCATCCTCGATCATCTCTGGACCTATGAAGATCCCCCAGGGACAGATACCGTGCGTGCCCATGTTAAAGGCTTACGCCACAAATTAAAGTCAGCCGCTGCACCCGACATCATCGAAACAGTCTATGGCTTGGGGTATCGCCTCAAAGCTCCACCAGAAGATCTGACCACACCTGCAGAGTCAAACCCTTCTCATCCTGAACCAGAGGAGCAGCCCAATCAAAGTTCCAAACAGCAACGCACCCAACAGGCCCTAGCCAAGACTTGGCAACGGTATCGTACCCAGCACTGGCAACGGTTAAACACTCTGGAAGATCTTGTTTCTCAGCTCTCTGGCGAGATCAGCCAGAATCCCGAATTAGAAATCACTCGTCATGAAGCCGAAGGAGAAGCTCACAAATTGGCAGGTTCTTTGGGTACTTTTGGTTTTAGTCAAGGCTCGGAGCTGGCTCGCCAGATCGAAGAGCAATTACACAAGAAACCACTCAGTGGATCCCAACTTAAACACTTAAGAAAAACAATAACAGCCCTTAGGCAAGCCTTTGAGTCATTTGACGCTACTCATGCCAATCTCCCTGTAATTGCAGCCTATTGGAGCAAAGCCACATCTTCTCCTTTCCAAAGCTTGGCAACAGAACATGGCTTTAAGATCAGACCGATTCCAAACCTTGATGCTCTAAATCATCCACAGGACTTTACCCCCTCACCCTCTGCTTGGATCATTGACCTAGATGAGATCCCAGAGATGGATCCCATAATCAATCTCATCCACTTCAAACAGCCCCACATCTCATATCCTCCCACCTCCCTAATTTTGCTAACAGAGAGAACTGACCTAACCACACGGGTTGAAACCTCCCGCCTTGGGAAACATATCCTCCTACAGAAGCCTCTCTCCTTTAATGAAATACTGATTACACTTAAAACTCAACTGGATCGACAAACAACTACAAATAGCAAAGACTCTGCTCTCAAGAGCCTCAAGAGAGCCAAAATTCTGGTTGTTGATGACGATGAATCTATGCTGTCTGCTCTAGAGGAGCTGTTGGATCCCTGGGGTTTAGAAGTCTATACTCTCTCTGAGCCAAAAGACTTTTTGAAACAACTCAATTACCTCAACCCTGAGCTTCTAATCCTCGACATAGAGATGCCCAAATTCAGTGGGATTGAACTTTGCCAGGTTGTACGTAATGACCCAGATTGGAGTTGGATCCCAGTACTCTTCCTCACCGCCCACACAGACTCTCAAATTGTTGAACAGGTCTTTTCGGTAGGAGGAGATGATTTTGTTAGTAAACCTATCGTTGGCCCGGAACTCATCACTCGTGTTTTCAACCGTCTAGAGCGCACAGAACTTCTACGACGAGTTTGGCAAAAGAACCTTCCAAAAGCCTAATCTCCCCTTTTTCAATTTCACTTTTCTATGGGTCACTTTGCACAAGTGTTGCACGATAGCTTAAAGGACAAGAAAAAGGACCAGATATGTTAATCTAGCCCTTGCAAAAACATTATTCAGCAATGACTAGCCTACGTTCCCTTCCAGGAGTTGTCAAGTCTCTGTTGGCTCAACTTCCTAGCCACGACTATCCGGTGATGAACACCCAGTTGTTCGTCAAAATCTGGCTGACCTATATTTTGGATAAGTCAGTCACAAGCTTGAGAGATCTATTCTTTCAACTCCACCACACTGGAGTAGAAGGTAGTTTATCTTCATTCTCTAGAGCTTGTTCAAGCCGAAGCTTACAGTCTATCAACCGACTTTTTGTGGATTTACTCCACCAAGTGCGTCGTCGGCCCAGCCAGAAAGATGTGATCATCTGTCCCTTTGATTCAACGGTCATCAGTTTGACAAGCAAGTTCTTCTGGGCAAAGCAGTATCATCAAGTCAAACTATTAACCACCTTGAACCAAGAGATGCAGGCTCCCAGTGAATTATTGATTCATTTTGGAGATAAGCACGACGCTTATTTTGGAGAACTAGTCTTAGGGACGACACCTGAGAATGGTTCAGCCGTAGGGGATAGAGGGTTTGCGCGCAAAGAGTTGTTCAATGAGTTTATCAATAGTAATAAACTGTTTTTAATCCGCATCAATAGCAACTAGATTGTTGACAATAATAGGTTGGTTGATGTGGGAGGGAGAAAAATTAGGGTAGTCAGTTTTTGTGATTTAGAGAAACAGATAGAGTATCGTTTAGCGACGAATGTGCCAATAGAGGTTATGGACGACGAGGATATTAGGGAAGCATATCGGCAACGGTGGGGGATAGAGCTACTATGGAAATTCCTCAAGGCCATCTTAAACTTGACCGACTAGCGACAAAGAGTGTGAACGGAGTGACGATTCGAATATATATGGTATTGATAGCTTATCTAATTCTATTGATGATAGAGATACCAAAAATATATGGCGAGAAATTATTAGACAAGTTGAGATATATTCAACTGATTATCCGTCAGGAAAGTAATTTTGTGATTTGGATGACTCGTATGACTGGAGGCTCTAAAGTGTAAAGTATTATGTCAGGATGCAACGCTTGTGGTCACTTCGGTTAATTCGGCTCTTGTCAATACACTTGTCAATACAAGAGAGCTGAAAGCTGCATCCCATTGTTTGTACTCTCAATAAGCTCAATAAGCACTGGATTTTTCGATATGCCCCATAGCTGTTTGACTGACAAAAGTTGATTGTAGGTAGCTGAGCACCTTACTGTGCGGTAGTTTCGGAGATTGAAGAGATGAAGGGGGAGTCAGCGTTCTAAGCTTACAGCCCTCTAATGCTCCGCAGTCGCGTGTCGCGTAGCATTAGCGTTGCTTAGCAACAATGCCTACGGCAGGCTGCGCCACCCCAAAAGTGAACACGGGTTTGCGACAACAACGGTAGTTTCCATAATCGATTTTAAAAGGGCTAGAGTGCTCCGCACCGCTGTCGCGAAGGGGATTGACCCTATGCTAGGTGACTAGCGGTCGCGCTAGCGTGCCCTTGGCGCAAAGGGCTGTAACTTTACAGGTGATCCCTCAAAGGCCACAAACGGCCATGGATTATCTCAGGTCTACTTGCAGGGAAGAAGACGTGGTGGTCCAACCGATAATTCTGGTCGGGCTATATCAGGCAGGAAAATTATTAATGCCATCAAGCTGATGAACCGGCCTGAATGCTACGACCTCGGTGTTGGATGGTCGGCTGCTGCAAGAGCAAAATGGTGGCAGTTCTGTGCCTATCCAAGATATTGACCTCCAGGGCTCGCCGGGTTCTGGCGAGCAGGGATCCCATCTGGTGGCTTTGTTAGGTCGAAGTCGCCTTTTGGGAGATGGAGAAGATTCTTGGCGCAGTGGGCTGGTGCGGGTATCTGGGTCGGGATCCCTGTTCGCTTGCTCTCAAGCAAATCCAGGCCGTAGGGTGAAAAGGTTGAGCCTTTTTAACTTTATCCATCTATGCCCAGTGCCACCCTGTTGGTGTCTTGCCCTGATCAAAAAGGGTTGGTCGCCAAGCTCTCCGCCTTCATCCACAGCTACGACGGCAACATCATCCATGCCGATCACCACACGGATCCGGAAGCGGGGTTGTTCTTGAGCCGCATCGAATGGGATCTGCAGGGCTTCCAACTGGAACGGGCGGAAATCATTCCTGCTTTTTCTGGCATTGCCCGAGGGATCCAGGCCAACTGGGAACTACACTTTTCCGATGCCTGCCCCCGCATTGCCCTCTGGGCTAGCAAACAAACCCACTGCCTGCTGGATCTGATTTGGCGGCAACGGGCCGGGGAGTTACCGGCGGAAATCCCCCTGATCATCAGCAACCACCCGGATTTGGAACCCACAGCCCGCTCCTTCGGCATCGACTACCACCACATCCCCGTTTCTCCAGACCATAAAGCTGAGGCAGAAGCCCAACAACTCGCCCTTCTGCAGCAATATCAGATCGATCTGGTGGTGTTGGCCAAATACATGCAGGTATTGAGCGGATCCCTGCTCCGTCAAGCCCCGCCGGTGATTAACATTCACCATTCCACCCTACCCGCTTTTGCCGGCGCCAATCCCTACCACCGTGCCCACCAACGGGGGGTGAAAATCATCGGCGCAACAGCCCACTACGCCACGGAAGATCTGGATGAAGGGCCGATCATCGAACAGGATGTGGTGCGAGTCAGCCACCGCGATACCGTGGCCGATCTGATCCGCAAGGGCCGAGATATGGAGCGGGTGGTTCTGGCACGGGCCGTGCGCTATCACCTGGAAAATCGCGTCCTGGTTTACCAGAACAAAACGGTGGTGTTTGCATAAGCAACAGACCCAACTCCTTCAAGGTGTAGCGCTGCCCAAAGGGATCCCTGGCCGTTCCCTCAGGAGGGCCATGATCTCATCCTTTAGATCTTGGAAGGCTGGAGTACGCTTGAGGCCGTAGTCCCGCTGGCTGGGCAAGTTCACCAGAATCTCCCGTTTGACGCGACCGGGATGGGAAGTGAGCACGTAAATGCGCTGGGAGAGAAAGACCGCCTCTTCCACATCGTGGGTGATCATCAAAATCGAGGTGCGCGTCCGTTGCCAGAGATCCAGCAAAAATTCCTGCATCGTCTCTTTGGTTTGCACATCCAAAGCGCCAAAGGGCTCGTCCAGTAGCAAAATTTTCGGTTGGGCCGCCAGAGCGCGGGCAATGGCCACCCGCTGCTTCATCCCGCCAGAGAGTTGATTCGGTAGAGCTTTGGCAAAGCGCTCCAGACCGACAATCTCCAGAAAATAGTCCACCCGTGCCGCCCGTTCCTGTCGCTTTACCCCCTGCAGTTTCAGGCCAAAGCCGACGTTTTCCGCCACGTTCATCCAGGGATAGAGGGTATAGGACTGGAACACCACTCCCCGATCCGCCCCCGGCCCGATCACCGGCTCTCCATCAACGCGGATGGATCCCCCGCTAGGTTGATCCAACCCGGCAATCAGGCGCAACAGGGTAGTTTTGCCAGAGCCAGAAGCCCCTACCACACAGACAAACTCCCCCGACTCCACGTGCAGATCGACGCCATCCAAAGCCAAGATAGGGCCTCGGCGGCTTGGGAAAGATTTGCTCAGGCCAACCACTTCCAAATGCACGGCAACCTCACAAGAACGCCCAACGGCAAGTCAAACGCACCAAACGCCGCAAGAGCAAATCCAGTAAAAACCCAATTAAGCCCAAAACAATCAGGCAAGCAAAAATCTCTTCCGTTCTAAAAAAGCGTTGTGCCAGTTGAATCCGCTTGCCCAGTCCCTCATTGGCCGCCACCAATTCCGCCACCACCACCAAGTTCCAGGAAGCCGCCATGTTGATGCGAAACGCATCGAGAATATTGGGGGTGATGTAGGGGGTGATTACCTGCAATAACACCTGCCAACGCCGTCCCCCCAGGGTGTAGGTGGCCTCGATCAACTCCTTGGGGATGAACTTCACCGCGTCCATAATCATCAGCATGTTGAAAAAGACGGTGCCGATGAAAATCAGGCCAATCTTAGGGGCTTCATCCAACCCCAGGTAAATGATCAACAGCGGGGTAAAAGCAGGGGCCGGCATATAGCGAAAAATGCCGCTAATCGGCTCGATCAGGGCACGAATGCTGGCGAAGGCACCCATGGCAATACCGAGGGGGGTCGCTACCACTGCTGCCAGCAGAAAACCACTGCTGACGCGCCCAAAACTGGCCAGCGTGTCATTCCATAGCAATCCCTCTCGCCAGAGGCGCATTAGGGCTGCCCACACCAGCGGGGGAGAAGGCAAAAAACGCGGTGGCACCCACCCCGACACCGATAACCCCCACCACAAGCTAAAAGGCACCAACACCGATAGCCCCATTAGCAGCAACGCCAGTGGGCGCGGGATCCCTTCCGCGATGCGCCAAAACACCGTCGGGGGCAGACTGGGGCGGGCGGGGGGAGAGTCAACCGGGGCTGTTAGCATCCTACTTTCTCATCTCCTGAAGGGATCCCTGCAGTCTCAACACAACAATGAAAGTACCAAGAATCACCGAAAATCAAAATCAACAGAATTACTGTCCAACGCCGATCGACTCTGCGTAAGCACGGACAAAGCGGTCATCGAACAACGCCTCCAAATCTTCAGGTCCTGCCGGAATAAAGCCCACCCCCACCATAAATTCCGTCATCTGCACGGCGGCATAGGGCATGTGTTGCATTCCCTCGCCAGGGCTAAAGGCTTCCAGATTGTCTTCAATCGTGAAGAAACGGGTGCCATCCTTGAACAGTTGCAGTTCTTCCGGGGTGACACCGGCCCGTCTGGCCATAATTTCGTCTGCGCGTTCCGGGTTTTCCTCCATAAATTTCAGAATATCGAACCAGCTATTCACCAAGGCTTGCACCTGATCTGGCTGCTCATCGATCAGCTTTTGGCTCACCACCAACAAATCGGGAATGGCCCCCGGAAACTCCGCCGAAGAAAACAGCTCTTTGCTGCCGGGCCGCTCCAGGGCTGTCAACCAGAACGGGGGGAAAGCGCCGACGGCATCCACCTGTCCGGCGGCAAACGCAGCAGCAGCGGCTCCGGTTTCCAGCGGCACAATCGTCACATCATCCCGAGAAAACCCCTCCCGTTCCAAGCCAAGGGTTAGCAGAAAATCATTCACCACCCCCTCTTCTACGGCCACCCGCTTACCGACAAGATCGGCAATGGTGTTGATCTCTTCGCTAACGATGATCTTGTCGTTGCCTGCCGAGTTGTCGTTGACCAGCACCACCACCTGACCATTCACCGATTCTGGTGCAAAGGAGATGGTGTCGTTCAGGGTCTGGGTATTGGCATCCAATTGTCCGGCGGCAAAGGCTTCCATCGACTCCACGTAGCCATCAAACCAGCGCAACTGCACATTGGCCCCATTTTTCTCGAAGATGCCCTCTTCCTCGCCAATCGCCCACGGCCACCATCCAGCCCAATTGCTGTAGCCCATTTGAATCGGCGTTTGTGCAAAAGCAGGGGTTGTTCCCCCGAGCATAAGGGTTGGCAGCAGGCCCAGCATCCAAGACAAAACCTGACGGCGACGTGGGATCCATGGCAAAGAAGTCATAAACCTACAGGGTAAACAGCGGGGTAACCAGACTGAGAATAAACCGTTCGCAGGGGTTGATTCCAGAGTCTGCCGAAGCCGATCATCAGATTGTTAAGTTGGCTACGGATTTCCCCTTAGCGCCTCTCCCATCAGTAGTCAAAGGTCATGGGTGGAAAGCGGGAAGCTTGCGGTTTTACGCTGCTTGGCTTTGGCTTAGAGCTAGGCTCCGCTTCGGAATAATCCACGAAGGCTTCGGCATCTTGCTTCAGGTTCTGCATGGCTTGGTCGATTTCCTGGAGCCGCGCGTGAATTTGCCCTTGTCGTTCTTGAATCGATTCCAACTCTTGGTGGAGCCGCTGCTTTTCGACTGTGAGTTGCTGCATTTCAGCGTAGAGGGCAGATTCGGTTTTGCGGCGGGGGATCGAGCGTAGCTTCGGGCGAGGACGGGAGCGGGGCACACGGGGCAAACTCATAATCAGGATCCCATGGGAAATGGCGTTGCGCACATCCTAACCGCACATCCCAACAAGGTAGGCCAAACTCTGCCGTAGCAGCGGGTCTAGAGAGATAATCGGCAAACACAACATCAGAAACATCAAAATAGACATGACGGAAATCGTCTGAGGATCCCTGGCAAAGCTGCACCTCTTGGCGACAAGCCCGTTCCTGGGTACGATCCGATTCGTCCGGCATAGGAAACTACAATGGCTGAAACAGTGGCAGAACTGCTGCAACGGTACAGCAGCGGTGAGCGAGACTTCAGCAGCAGCCAACTGGCGGATGCCAACCTGGAGGGGGCGGATCTGGCGGGGATTGACCTTGGTGGGGCAGTGCTCAAACAGGCCCAACTGGCCGCAGTCAACCTAGAGCGAGCTTACTTGAGCGGTGCCGATTTAAGTGGGGCTGATCTGAAGGGATCCAACCTGCGACTGGCTACCTTGGAAAAGGCCCAACTGCAGGGATCCCAGTTACAAGGGGCCAACCTGCGCGGGGCCAATCTCATCGGTGCAGATTTGAGTGGGGCCGATCTCAGTGCAGTGGATTTGGCGGGAGCCAACTTCACCGGGGCCAACCTAAAAGGGGCCACCTTAACCCAGTGCAAGCTTAAACTGGCCAACCTGCGTGAGGCCCGGTACGATGCAGCCACCCAAATGGAGGCGGATATCGACCCGGCATCCTTGGGGATGCTTCGGGAATAACCCACAATGTATCGGTCTGGATCATTATGGGGCGATCTCAGCACTCCGACCCACCTAGTCCTCCCGATCCAGATCCAGAGCCTCTTGAATTTCTGCATCGGTATAACCCACTGCCCGCATTTTTTCCGATACCACCTGAATTTCCTCGGGTGATAGCTCCTGTTGCCGCACCCGATCCCAGAGATTGGCCACAATTTGCATCAATAAGCCGCTGCTCTCCGCCTCGAACAACTCAAAGGCGGTGGCCAACTCGATCGCCTCCAGCACCTCTTCTCCAGTGCCAATCGGCTGATCGATGGATTGATCCTCCAACTGAACAAGCAACTGACGCAACTGGTTCAGGCCATCCCCAAGAGCAGACATGCAGCAGCCTCAAAACGGCACTTGGATCCCCACCCTACCAGACTGTAATCGTTCAACAGAAGGGAGCCGACAGATTCCGCTCCAGCTGGGGCTATCCTAATAAGGAGGAATCGATATGATTGTCAGAAAACCAAGAGGAGATGCATCGGTATGGCCCCAGCGAATGTCCTGCCCAACAGCCCCCAGTCCTTGGCGGGAGAAGCTCGCACCGCCCCTGATTACAGCAGTACAGTCTATCGGCAGGCCTACTCACGCATCAACGGCATTGTCATTGAAGGGGAACAAGAAGCCAACGACAACTATCTGAAACTGGCGGAGATGCTGCCTGAGGCGGCGGATGAGTTGCGCAAGCTGGCCAAGATGGAGTTGCGCCACATGAAAGGCTTCCAATCCTGTGGCAAAAACCTTCAGGTGGAGCCGGATATGGAGTTTGCCCGCGCCTTCTTTTCCCCGTTGCACAACAACTTCCAAAAAGCAGCGGCAGCTGGGGATTTGGTGACCTGCTTTGTGATTCAGTCTCTAATCATCGAGTGCTTTGCCATTGCCGCCTACAACATCTATATCCCGGTTGCTGATGATTTTGCTCGCAAGATCACCGAAGGGGTCGTCAAGGATGAGTATCTCCACCTGAATTTTGGGGAACGCTGGTTGGGAGAGCACTTCCCCGAGGTTAAGGCACAAATTGAAGTGGCCAATGCGCAAAACCTGCCTTTGGTTTGGCAAATGCTGCAACAGGTGGACGCGGATGTGGAGAACATCCATATGGATCGGGAAGCCATCGTGGAAGATTTTATGATTGCCTACGGTGAGGCTTTGGCCAATATCGGCTTTAGTACCCGCGAAGTGATGCGCCTTTCGGCCCAGGGATTACGAACTGCGTGACCGGTTTTAACCCCATTGCCCTGTTTGGCATGAGGCAAAAGGATTGGGTGGTTAGTCCAGATCTAGAAAAAAGCCTACCCCTCAGGGCATGGTCGTGTTCTGATGAGATCCAGGAATTGAATTATCCAAGTGAGTAAACCTCTATGTTCGGCCTGATCGGGCACTTAACCAGCCTTACCCATGCACAACGGGTGGCAGACAAGCTGGGCTACCCAGAATATGCGGACAGCGATCTTGAGTTTTGGTGCATGGCTCCCCCTCAGGTTGTGGATGAGATCACCGTCACCAGCATCACTGGCCAAAAGATCCACGGACAATACGTCGAATCCTGCTTCTTGCCAGAAATGTTGGCGGGTGGACGGGTCAAAGCTGCCTGCCGGAAGATCCTCAATGCGATGGCTTTGGCCCAACGGCGCGGGCTGAGTATCACCGCCCTGGGGGGGTTTAGCAGCATCATTTTCGAGAATTTTCGCCTCGATAGCCTCCGGCGAGTGCGCAATATCGACCTGGAAGTGCAGCGCTTCACCACCGGCAACACCCATACTGCCTACATCATCTGTCAACAGTTGCAACTGGCAGCCCAACGCTATGTTATGGATTTGGCGGCGGCGACGGTAGCTGTGGTAGGGGCCAGTGGGGATATTGGCAGTGCCATCTGTCAATGGCTGGCAGCCCATACCCAGCTGGGCAAATTGTTGTTGGTGGCGCGGGATCGACAACGGCTGGAAGAATTGCAGGCCAACCTCAAGCAGGGGGAGATCTGTTCGGTGGAGGATGCCCTCCCGCGGGCCGATTTCATTGTTTGGGTGGCGAGTATGAATCAGGGCATGGTTCTCAATCCGCAGGTGTTGCGGGATCCCTGTGTGATCATCGACGGCGGCTACCCGAAAAATATCGCTTCCAGCCTGCAACGGCAGGGGGTCTATGTGATCGATGGCGGCATGGTGGAGCACTCCCTTGACATCGAATGGAACATCATGCAATTTCTCAATGTGGCCAATCCGGCCCGCCAGCTTTTTGCCTGTTTTGCCGAATCGATGTTGTTGGAGTTCGAGGGACTCCACACCAATTTCAGTTGGGGCCGCAATCTGATTACCTTAGAAAAGCTGGATTTGATCGGGCAGCTTTCCCGCAAGCATGGCTTCCGACCGTTGATGCCAGAAGCCTAAAAATCCAGAGTTTCTCGGGATCCCTGTGGGCTTTGGGCAAGCCAGAAGTTCCCATCCTTTCATGAGGAGGGATCCCTAAAATCCGTAACCCTGTGGAAGTTGTTTTTTACTATGTCCAATTCCTTTACTGACCACCTTTGGCAGACCATTCAACCGATTTATCAGCAGATTTTGACCCATCCTTTTAACCAAGAGTTGGCAGCTGGAACCTTATCTCGCGCACAGTTCCAATTTTATTTGCAGCAGGATGCCCTCTACCTGACGGATTTTGCTCGGGCTTTGGGTCTAATTGGAGCTCGGTCGGAAGGGGCTGAGCAGGTGGTGAGTTTTTTGAATTTCGCCATCGGAGCAATTGTGGCCGAACGTAGCCTCCACGAAAGCTATTTTCGTCTCTACGACATCCAGCCAGAAACCACCTATGCCCCCGCCTGTTTTACCTATACCCGTTCCCTATTGGCTTCAGCAGCTCTGGATCCCTATGAGGTAGCCATTGCCGCTGTGCTGCCCTGTTTTTGGATTTACCGAGAGGTGGGATCCGCAATCTATCAAATGGCCAAACCTGGCAATCCTTATCAACAGTGGATTGATACCTATGCCGGTGAAGAATTTGCTCAGGTGGTACAACAGGCCATCGACATTACCGAATCGGTAGCTGAGCAAACCACCGCAGCCCTGCGGGAGAAGATGACGGCAGCCTTTGTCACTGCTTCCCGCTTGGAATGGCTTTTTTGGGACAGTGCCTATCGCCTGGAGTCCTGGCTACCAGGGTAACTTTTCCCGACTCCGCTTTAGGAGCTCTAGGACTCCCCCTGGGCGAGCAACCTGCGCACCTGTTCAAAAACCGCATCAAACATCGGCTCTGTAAGCAGCTTGGTGGCCGTATTGCGTTGACTGGGGTGATAGGAGGTGAGCAAATATCGCCCTTCTGCTAGGGCAGTGACTTGGTTGTGGGCAAACTTGGGGCGAGGTTTGGGGGGATCCAGCAACGCCAGGGTGTGCTGAAAGGCAAAGTGGCCCAAGGTGAGGATCACCCGCACCTGAGCCAGCCCGTTCAGTTCCTGGGCCAGGTACCCCAAGCAAGTTTTGGTTTCTGTCAGGGTGGGGCGATTCTCTGGAGGCGCACAACGAACCACTGCCGAGATGTAGCAATCCCTAAGCTGGAGGCCATCCTGTCGATGGGTGGAGGTGGGCTGGTTGGCAAAGCCAGCCCGATGCAAAGCTCGAAAGACCCAGTCCCCGCTGGGATCCCCGGTGAAGACCCGGCCTGTCCGGTTGCCACCATGGGCTGCCGGCGCCAGTCCAATCACCCACAACCGCGCCCGGGGATCCCCAAAGCCAGGAATGGGCCGCCCCCAGTAGGTGTGATCCCGAAAGCGGGCCACTTTTCGGGCTGCGACTTCCTCTCGCCAACTGACCAAGCGTGGGCAGCGACGGCACTGGATGATTTCAGACTCTAGGGCAAGCCAGTCCTGAGATGGAGCAGTAGGATCCCTTTGCGGATCACTCGTCCTCGTCATCCTCCTCCAAGTCATCAAAGGCAGGGGTGGAGTCGTCGATCAGCTGGTCATCTTCGAGAATCAGACGCGGTGGCAGCTCCGGCAGCAACACCTGCTGTTCCTCTTCCTCGTAAGGCTCCGGTTCAGGAGCGATCTCTTCGTAGGTACTAAAGCCAGTGCCCGCCGGGATCAAGCGCCCAATGATCACGTTTTCCTTGAGACCGCGCAACCAGTCTGACTTGCCTTCGATGGCAGCCTCCGTCAGTACGCGGGTGGTTTCCTGGAAGCTGGCCGCCGAGATGAAGCTGTCGGTGTTCAAACTGGCCTTGGTGATCCCCAGCAAAACGGGGGTGTACTTGGCTGGAGCCCCACCGGTAATGGCCATAGTGGCATTCGTCTGCTGGATTTCCCGCAGCTCCACCAACTCACCCGGCAGCAGAATGGTATCGCCACTGTCGTCCACCCGCACCTTCGAGGTCATTTGGCGCACCACAACCTCGATGTGTTTGTCGGAGATCTCCACCCCTTGGGAACGGTACACATTCTGTACCTCATTGACAAAGAAGCGCTGTACCTCCCGCAAGGCCAAACGAGCCGCTTGGTCATCCCCAAGAGTTTGGCGATGGTACTCGTAATAGCTCTCCAGAATGTCGTGGGGATTGGCAGGGCCGTCCGTGAGGGGATCCCCCACTTCCACTGGCTGTCCATCGGCCACCATCAGGTTTTGCCCGGGCAGTAACGGGTAATCGGTGACCGTGCCATCGCTCTCGATAATTTTTAGATCTGGCTCTTCCCCCCGCCAGCTCAGTTGAACAGTACCGGGTCGCTTGGCCAGAACACACATTTCCTTGGGTTTGCGAGCCTCTAGCAGCTCCTCAATCCGCGGCAGACCCTGGATAATATCCCCGGTTTTGGCTCGCTCAAACACCAGCAGGGCCAGCGAGTCTCCCCGCTGCACCAAGTCCCCATCCGCCACCTGCAAGATGGCCCCAGCTGAGACAAGATAAGGCCGTGCCATGCGTAAGACCAGTTGTCCTTCAGACACCTGCATCACTTGGCCTGATTCAGGAGACGGGATCCCAGGCGCAATCTCATCCTTAGCCCGCACCAGATCCCCCACCTGCAGGGTGGTGCTGCCCGTGAAGGGCACACTGACCTGATCATCATCGGTAACCACCAGAACCCGGCGCACCACTTCCGCCCCTTGGCGGATCCCTTGCACAATCCCAGCCTTCTTCGCCTGAATTTCCGTGCGGGCAATCACGGCTCCGGTGCCAATGCTGTCCCCTTCTCCGACCAACAGTCGGGTATGGGTACTGCCCTGAGTCAGATCTGCTTCCACATCACGGCGCAGCAGCAGCGTTTCCAGGATCACCAGTTGCAGGCGGCGGATCTCGGGATCCTCATCATCGTGAATCAGCTCAATGTCCGCCTTCAGTTGCGGGGCATCGGTGTCGATCTCCAGTACCAGTTGGGTGCGTAACAGTTCCACTCCCCCCACCGACCGGACACGCTCACCATCCTTGAAGGGGATGCGCTGCACCGCCCGTAGACGGATGGAACGGCCCGACTCGCTGGTGGACTCTTGGCTGGGCACCGAGGGTTGGTCGGGGATTTCGTACTCCTGCACTGGACGCAGCAGCAGCCCTGGCCCTTCGGGCGTTTCCACATGCTCCAAGTAGACCAGTTGATCAGGAACAATGCTACTGAGCACCTGTTGTCCTGGCTGGATCAAGGTGCCATCCTTCACCTCCATGTCGACGGGGTTTTCCACCAAATGCAGGGATCCCGGTTTAATCACGATCTCCCGCAGAATGTCATTTTTCTGGATCACCTCGACGATGCCGGCATTTTGGCAAAAGATATCCTTCACCACCTCGGTGCCCGCTTCTACAAATTGGCCATCCTCCACATTCAGCAGCGAGATGTCCTTGTTCACTTCGTGGGTTTCCTCCGGGATCCACAGCAGCGTACCCCCCCGGATCACCTCGAAGCCCTGTTTGGCCTTGCCCCGCCGTGCCACCTCAATGCCCGCAAACTTGACCAAGCCGCCGGTTTGGGTGCGGAAGTCGTTCTCGATCAGCTCTGCCACCACTTCGTCATTGCCCACCTTAGTGCCGGGGGTAGCTTTGAGAACAAAGGTTTGACCACCCGCCGTATCCAGCAAAAACTGTTCCCGACCTTGGTGGGACTCCACTCGCACCCGTGCCTCGTGCAGAACCACAGAAGCGTTGATGATCTCCACTTCCCGTCCACTCTTGCTGTCGGTACGCTCCGGCAGCCGCACAACACCGCCGTGCTCCGTTGTTAGGGAGGTTTCCGCAATCACATCCCCCGCCTGTACTGCATCTCCGTTCTGCACCACAGGCTCGGCACCGGGGGGAAGGTTGTACACCTGGCCTGACATCACCCAAATCAAGCCCTGCCGTTGGGCCGTGTAGGTCACGTTGCCTTGGCGGTCAGTCTTTTCTTCGATGGGCAGATCAGCGAAGCGAATCTCTCCAGCCAGATCGGCAATCACCTCTTTTTGTGCTTTTTCGGTGCTCTTGCGGTTGGCCTTGGCCAGCGACACCTCTGCGATCATCTGGTCAGCCTGTACCTTGGCTCCATCCCGAACCAGCAGAGTGGAGCCTTGAGTCACATCGAAAGTTTCCTGCTGCCCATCGGATCCCTCCAGGGTAATTTGGTTGTTCACCTCCACCTGTAGGGCATCATCCCCATGACGGGTGCGGAAGGGGCGGGTACGCAAGCTTTTGGGAAAGCGGACCACGCCGGCAAAGGGAGCGCGGATCTGCCGTGCCACCTCCCCTGTAAACACCCCCCCGGTGTGGAAGGTGCGCATCGTCAATTGGGTGCCTGGCTCGCCGATGGATTGGGCAGCAATAATCCCCACGGCTTCTCCCATATCCACCAAACGGGAATGGGCCAAGCTCCAGCCATAGCAGAGACGACAAACGGAACGGTTGGCCTCACAGGTGAGGGGGGAACGAACCATCACCTGACGAACGCCAGCATTGACGATTACTTTGGCCAGGTCATGATCGACTTCTTGGTTGCGATGGGCGATCACTGCTTGGGTTTCCGGGTGTAGCACATCCCGCGCCAGCACACGTCCCACCAGGCGCTCTTCCAGAGACACCACCACTTTGTCCCCATCCATTAGGTATTCCAGGAGAATGCCCTGCTCGGTGCCGCAGTCGGATTCCCGCACGATCACATCTTGAGACACATCCACCAAACGACGCGTGAGGTAGCCGGAGTCGGCGGTGCGCAGCGCGGTATCCACCAAACCCTTACGAGCACCATAGGAGGAGATGATGTATTCCGTAACCGTCAGGCCCTCGCGGAAATTGGTTTTAATCGGTAAGTCGATGATTTCCCCCTGTGGGTTGGCCATCAGGCCACGCATCCCCACCAACTGCCGTACCTGAGACACATTTCCCCGCGCCCCGGAGTTGGCCATCATGTAGACGGAGTTGAGAGGGTCGTTTTGCTTGAAGTTGCTGAGCAGCTCGTCTTTGATCTGGTCGTTGGTTTGGTTCCAGGTGTCGATGACCTTCTGATAGCGCTCGACTTCCGTAATTTCACCACGGGTAAACCGCTCCGTTGCCGCCTCAATTTCCGCTTCTGCCTGAGCCAACAACTGCCGCTTACTGGGGGGGACGCGCAGATCTTCGATGCTGATGGACACCGCTGCTTGCGTGGCATACTTGAAGCCCATCGCCTTCAGGGCATCGGCCATCTGGGCCGTACGGGCGGTGCCATAGCGGGCAAAAGACCAGGCAATCAAGCTACGCAACTCTTTTTTGCCAATTTGATAATTGCGAAAGGGCACAGCGGGCGGAGTGGTGTTGCCGTCGGCAGCCTGTCGCAACAGGTCAGCAGAAGGTCGTCCTTTTTCGCTCATGATTCCTCGATGATGACTGGATGATGGTGGCAATAGGGCCAGACAGTGACAGGAGAAGGGATCCCTTCGTGTCCTGCACAATGGGGTTGCAACTAGGTGGAAAGGGCTTCCTGCACAATTTTGTTAAAGATGATCCGGCCTGGAGTGGTGCGAATGTACTGGCTGAGGATGTTACCGTCGCGATCTTCGCGGATGCGGCGATAGTTAGTCACCTTGAGGCGAATGCCGCCGGGTTCTTCAGTAACCTCAGGCTCCGACTCTTTTTCTCCCTTACCCAGTTCCATCGGGCCGTTGTAGCGCACCCACACTTTAGCGTGGAGATCCACAGCACCGCGGTCGTAGGCGATCAGGGCATCCTCAAGACTGGAGAAGTAGCGCTCCCCATTTGCGGGCTGCTGTGGATTGTCGGCAGTCAGATAATAGCAACCCAGCACCATATCCTGGCTGGGGGTGATGATCGGGGTACCGGTGGCAGGAGAGAGAATGTTGTTGGTGGCCAACATCAGCAATCGTGCCTCGGCCTGGGACTCCAGTGAGAGAGGGACATGCACGGCCATTTGGTCGCCGTCAAAGTCGGCGTTAAAAGCCGGACACACCAGCGGGTGCAACTGAATGGCCCGACCTTCCACCAAGATCGGCTCAAAGGCTTGGATCCCGAGGCGGTGCAAGGTGGGGGCGCGGTTGAGCAACACGGGGTGACCGTCGATCACCTCCTCCAGCACATCCCAAATTTGCGGATCGTTGCTTTGGATTAGCTTTTTGGCAGCTTTGATGTTGTTGACAATGCCCCGTTTGATCAGCTTGTGAATAACGAAGGGCTGAAACAGCTCGATTGCCATCTCCTTGGGCAAGCCACATTGGTTCATGCGCAGACTGGGGCCCACCACGATGACGGAACGACCGGAGTAGTCCACCCGTTTGCCCAACAGGTTTTGCCGGAAGCGACCTTGTTTGCCTTCGATAATGTCCGACAAGGACTTCAGGGGACGGTTGTTGGCTCCCACGACGGTGCGTCCGCGACGACCATTGTCAATCAGGGCATCCACTGCCTCCTGCAACATGCGCTTTTCGTTGCGGATAATGATCTCGGGAGCAAGAATCTCCTGCAGACGGGCCAGACGGTTGTTGCGGTTGATGACGCGGCGATAAAGATCATTTAGGTCACTGGTGGCAAAACGCCCCCCATCCAACTGCACCATCGGGCGCAAATCCGGTGGGATCACCGGGATCACCCGCAACACCATCCACTCCGGCCGGGATCCGGTGGCAATGAAGTTGTCGATCACCCGCAGCCGTTTAATCAGACGGGCCCGTTTTTGGCCACGGGCACTGGCAATTTCTTCCCGCAACTGCTCGGCTTCTTTTTCCAGGTCAATGTCCATCAACAGGCGCTCGATCGCCTCCGCCCCAATCATC
Organism: Thermostichus vulcanus str. 'Rupite'; assembly: GCF_022848905.1. NCBI lineage: Bacteria > Bacillati > Cyanobacteriota > Cyanophyceae > Thermostichales > Thermostichaceae > Thermostichus > Thermostichus vulcanus. The sequence goes on along the minus strand of NZ_JAFIRA010000006.1, from coordinate 77,274 downwards.
GCCCAGTGATCCGGCAGCTGTAGCTCGGATCCCTCTTCGTACATCTGATCCTCAATTTCGAGGAATTGGTCTTCTGTCAGCAGTTGCTTGTAGGAGAGGTTTTGGGCATTGCCCGGATCCACCACCACGTAGGCGTTGAAATAGACCACCTGCTCCACATCCCGCAGCGGCATATCCAGTAGGGTGGCAATGTGGCTAGGGATCCCTTTCAAATACCAAACATGGGTGACGGGCGCCGCCAACTTGATATAACCCATGCGATGGCGACGCACCCGTGACTCGGTTACCTCCACCCCGCACCGCTCGCAGACAATGCCGCGATGCCGTACCCGCTTGTACTTGCCACAGTGGCATTCCCAGTCTTTGGCTGGCCCGAAGATGCGCTCGCAAAAAAGGCCATCCATCTCCGGCTTGAGGGTGCGGTAGTTAATAGTCTCTGGTTTGGTGACTTCCCCCACCACCTGACCGTTAGGCAAAGTCCGCTGTCCCCACTCCATGATCCGTTCGGGAGAGGCCAACCCAATTTTGACGTAATCAAAACGTTGCTCTGTTCTCGCCATGGCGATTTGCTCCTGACTGACTTGCTGCTGCCCTTGCACCTGATCTGATGGATGTGTAGGGATGACCCCTGCCATCCCTAGCCTGAACGGGATCCCGACCCGCTCCCTTTACGTGCGATTAAAAGTCGTCCTCATCCTCTCCGTCGTCTTCATCTTCATGACTGCGACTAGCATAGGCAAAGGCTGCCGCCGGTGCGGGGGAGAGGTCATCCGACGTGACGGATTCATAGGTGGGCCGCGAGGGAGTATGGCGACCGGACACATCCGTCATCAGATCCGCTTCCACATCGCGGGTTTGCCCTTCGCCGTCCACTTCCACCTTGTGTACCGACACATCTAGGCAGAGGGACTGCAATTCTCGCACCAACACCTTGAAGGATTCTGGTGTACCGGGGCGAGGGATCGGCCTACCTTTGACAATGGCATTCAGGGCTTCGTTGCGACCGACCATATCGTCCGACTTGACGGTGAGCAGCTCCTGCAGGATGTAGGCGGCACCAAACGCCTCCAAAGCCCACACTTCCATTTCCCCAAAGCGCTGACCCCCCTGCTGCGCCTTCCCACCCAGGGGTTGCTGGGTTACCAAGGAGTAGGGCCCAGTGGAGCGGGCGTGAATTTTGTCGTCCACCAAATGTACCAACTTCAACATGTAGGCACGGCCCACCGTGACGGGCTGATCGAAAGGTTCACCCGTGCGGCCATCAAACACCTGCACCTTGCCGCAGTGTTTACCTTCCGAGTTGAAGATCCAATCCCGCCCAGTTTTCTCTCGGGCTTCCTTGAGTTTGGCTTCTACCGTCAGGCGCGAGGCCTCCAAGCCGTGCATCTCGTCGAAGGGCATGAGCTTAAAGCGCACCCCCAAGTGTTCGGCCGCCCAACCCAGCAAACACTCAAACACTTGGCCCACATTCATGCGGGAGGGCACCCCCAAGGGATTGAGTACGACATCCACCGGCGTACCATCCGGCAGGTAGGGCATATCTTCACAAGGCAAGATGCGGGAGATGATCCCTTTGTTGCCGTGGCGACCGGCAATCTTATCCCCCACTTGGATCTTGCGTTTCAGGGCAATGTAGACCCGCACCACCATGTTGGCGCCTGGCGGTAGCTCATCCCCCTGTTCACGGGTAAAGATGCGCACATCCACCACCCGACCCCGCTCACCGTTGGGCACCCGTAGAGAGTTGTCCCGCACATCGCGAGCTTTTTCTCCAAAGATGGCTCGCAGTAGGCGCTCTTCCGGCGGTTGATCCGATTCCCCTTTCGGGGTGACTTTGCCCACCAGAATATCCCCCGCTTCCACCCAGGCACCGACGCGTACAATCCCGTTCTCATCCAGGTTGCGCAGAGCATCTTCTCCCACGTTGGGGATCTCACGGGTGATCTCTTCCGGGCCTAGCTTGGTTTGCCGAGCTTCGATCTCGTGCTTTTCAATGTGTACCGAGGTGAAGACATCGTCGTATACCAGCCGCTCACTGATCAAGATGGCATCCTCGTAGTTATAGCCCTCCCAGGGCATATAGGCCACCAGGACATTTTGCCCCAGCGCCAATTCACCCCCTTCTGTGGCAGGGCCATCGGCTAGCACCTGACCGGCCACCACCCGATCCCCAACGTGAACCAATGGACGCTGATTCAGACAGGTATCTTGGTTGGAGCGCTGGTACTTTTGCAGGCGGTAGATAATCGGATCGCCGCCGTCTTCGGGGCGAACTACCACTTGATCGGCAGAAACATCCACCACCACGCCATTGGTGCGGGACACCACCACCATGCCGGAATCTCGCGCTGCCTGTGCTTCCAAGCCCGTACCCACGTAGGGCCGCTCCGGCTTGAGCAAAGGCACCGCTTGCCGTTGCATGTTGGCCCCCATCAGCGCACGGTTGGCATCGTCGTGTTCCAGGAAGGGGATCAAGGACGTGGCCACCGAGATGACTTGTACCGGCGCCACCTGTACGTAATGCACCTCCGTCGGATGGGCAGTGGTGAACTCCTGGCGGTAACGCACAGGCACCAAGTCACCGAGAATGCGCCCCTCCGCGTCAACAGGAACATCCCCCGGAGCCACTCGATATTCATCTTCCTCATCGGCGGTGAGGTAAACCATGCCCAGGTCTTTGCGCACCAAGCCATTCTCAACGCGGTAGTAGGGGCTCTCCACAAAGCCGTACTGGTTGACGCGGGCATGGGTAGCCAGGGATCCAATCAACCCCGCATTCGGCCCTTCCGGAGTTTCAATGGGACAAATCCGACCATAGTGGCTGGGGTGAATATCCCGCACCGCAAAACCGGCCCGTTCCCGACTCAGGCCACCGGGGCCTAGGGCGGATAGCCGCCGCTTGTGGGTCAACTCCGCCAAGGGATTGGTTTGATCCATGAACTGGGAAAGTTGGCTGGAACCAAAAAACTCCTTGATTGCCGCCACCAGGGGCTTGGGGTTGACCAAAGAGGCCGGGGTGAGATTTTCCGACTCAGAGACCGTCATCCGTTCCCGAATGATCCGCTCCAGACGGTTCAGGCCCACCCGCACTTGGTTTTGCAGCAGCTCACCCACCGAGCGCACCCGACGGTTACCCAGGTGGTCGATGTCGTCCACATGGCCGATGTCGTACTCCAGGTTGATCAGATAGTCGATGACGGCCAGGATATCGGGGATGGTGAGCACCCGCACATTTTCCGGCACACTCAGATTCAGCTTCTTGTTCAGCTTATAGCGACCAACCCGGCCCAAGTCGTAGCGTTTGGGGTCAAAAAAGCGGGATTCCAGCAACTGCTGGCCACCCGAGACTGTCGGAGGTTCGCCAGGCCGCAACTTGCGATACAGCTCCATCAGGGCTTCTTCTTCGCTGTAGTGCCCCTCTTTTTCCATGGTTTTTTGGAAATATTCGGGGTGGCGCAGACCATCGTAAATTTCGGAATCGCTAAGGCCGAGGGCTTTGAGCAGAACCGCTGCCGAGAGCTTACGGGTTTTGTCGATACGCACCCAAACCAGGCTATTTTTGTCAGTCTCGAACTTCAGCCAGGCGCCTCGGTTGGGAATGAGGCTGGCGCTGTAGGTGCGGCGACCGTTTTTATCCAAATCCGACTTGTAGTAAACACCGGGGCTACGGACGATCTGGTTGACGATCACCCGCTCAGCACCGTTGATGATGAAGGTACCCCGATCCGTCATCAAAGGCAGCTCGCCGATGAAGACGTCCATATCTTTGATTTCACCCGTCTCTTTGTTGATGAGGCGAGTGGGCACACGCAGTTGCGCTTGATAGGTAGCATCTCGCCGCTTAGCCTCTTCAGGGTCATAGCGGGGTTGGTTGATTTTGTAGCCTTTGGAGGGATCCCCCAGCCGGAAATCCGGCAGGAAATGGAGTTCCAACTTGCCGGTATAGTCAACGATAGGGGAAAAGCTGAGGAGCTCCTCTTCAAACCCTTCTCTCAAAAACCATAAAAAACTCTCCCGCTGAATCTCTACCAGGTCAGGAAAGGTAGGAGCGGAAGGAAGTTGCACTAATTGTGTCATGCGTTGCTTAGGAGGGGTCGCGCTGCAGTCAGGTCTTCAATTATAGAAACCCCTTCGAAGATCGTCAACGAACGTTACAAAGGAAGAGGGCAACTCCGCCACCCTCACTCGGGATCCGGGAAATGCCCGCAGAACCGCCTCGGATCCCGCCCCCTGCTGCGGGGGAGAGCCTCTCCTCCCGCTTACGCCTTAAGGATTGTTAATATCCATTCATACTCAGACGAATTATTCTAATCATTGACCATCCGTTCGCACGACCTTGGATCGTTGGGGATCTGGGGGGTGGGATAGTGCTGGCAAGCTGGAGTGACAAGCTGCGCTTGTCGGTAAAGGTGGCCTCTTTAATGCGTCGATTTGTCGCTGTTTTGGATGGGGGGGATTGAGAGAACTCCCCCTACCACGTTGTAGTGGGGAAGCAATCGAGGATGAGAAGCGAACAGGAATAGGTTTACAAAGCTTCTCAGGCTGAGGAAACCGTTCGGATGGTTCTTAAAGTTGGTTTGCAAGGAGGGTTTTGTGAGTCAGAGTTTGAATACCAGTTTGTCGGTACAACTGCGGGAAGGCACGAAGCAGTCTCACACGATGGCGGAGAATGTTGGGTTTATTAAGTGTTTCCTGAAAGGGGTGGTGGACAAGCGCACCTACAGCCGCTACGTGGGCAACTTCTACTTTGTCTACAGTGCTTTGGAAGAGGGCTTCACGCAACTGCGGCAGCATCCAGTGGTGGGCAAGCTCTACTACCCGGAGCTGTGGCGCAAGTCCAGCATTGAACAGGATTTGGCCTATTTCGTCGGCCCCAACTGGCGTTCAACAGTACAGCCTTCCCCCGCTTGCCAAGTGTATGTGGAGCGGATTCGGGAGATCGCCAAAAACGACCCGGTGTTGCTGGTGGCCCACGCCTATACCCGCTATATCGGCGATCTGTCCGGTGGCCAAATTCTCAAGAAAATTGCCCGACGGGCGATGGATTTGCCGGAAGGAGAGGGAACAGCCTTTTACGATTTCGAGCAGATCCCCCACGAAGGTAAGTTCAAGCAGCGTTACCGGGCCCAGATGGATGCTTTGGGTTTGGATCAGGTCACCATCGACCGCATCGTGGCAGAGGCCAACTATGCCTTCAAGATGAATATGGATTTGTTTAAGGAATTGGAAGGGAACTGGCTGTTGTCCATGGCTCGTTTGACCTGGAACTCTCTGAAAAGTCAGTTTCAGCGCAAACCGGCTCGCTCCGAAGCAGCAGCGCCTAGCTCTTAATCCAAGCTCTTGAGTGCTCCTCAGTCTGATTTGGGTATGCGTACGGAAGGGATCCCTGGGTAGGGATCCTTTTTTCCTGGTTTTTGGGGTTCACTCACACTCGAGGGTATCGCGGGTGGCTCGCCCGGTTACAGGATTCACGCCTGTTGCCCGTTCGCAAAGGATGGAGAGAGCATCTTGCCGAATCAGGGCATTGGTAAAGTCCGCCCCTTCAATTTGGATCCCGTCCACCCGAGCTAACCACATCATGCTGTCTTGAAGTTGGGCTTCTCGCAAATCTGCCCCCTGCAAGTTGGCCATATCCAAGGTGGCGCTGCGCAGATCCGCCCCCTGTAAATTGGCTTTGCTCAAGTTGGCCCCAAATAAATTCACCCCCGCAGCCTTAACGTGGCTAAGATCACTCTGGCGCAGGTTGGCTTTGAGAAATTTGGAGCCGGTCAGGTCTTGTCCAGCAAAGTTCATCCCCTGCAGATCCCGCTTGGTGTAGTCTTCTGCCTGGGCTGGGGATCCGAACAAAATCATCAACAGGCCAATCATCAGTAAGAAGACCAAGATACCCCGGAAGAGACGGGTTAACGGAGCTGTTCTCGCCAGAAAGGACGCGGACAGGGCAGCAAACATCATGGATCCCTAACCTACCGAGACTGGGGGGTTATTTTTATCCTACCGGATGGGGATCCCGCTTGTAGATTGGGCTATCTTGGCCTTTTATGGGCTGAATCTGCGACTCGCTGGGCGAGGTGCGGGGCACTATCGGTGAGGGGGCGGTAGGGATCCATGTCCAAAGTTGAGATCCTCAATGCAGAGCACTTGGCGAGGTTGATCAATCGGCTGGCCAGTGAGATTGGGGCGGATCATCCGCATTTGGAACAGCTGGCGTTGATCGGAATTCGCACCCGCGGGGTTCCTTTGGCCTATCGGTTGCGGGATCAGCTGGCGGCTCGGTTTGGGATCCCACCCCAGGTGGGGGAGTTAGACATTACCTTCTTTCGGGATGATTTGGGCAGTGGCAGGTTGCGCACCCCAGACCGGAGCGAGATGCCGCGGGACCTGACCGGCAAAGAGGTGGTACTGGTGGATGATGTCATTTTTCGAGGCCGTACGATTCGGGCAGCTTTGGAAGCCCTCAACCATTTCGGACGACCAGAGCGGGTGCGATTAGCAGTATTGATTGACCGGGGGCATCGGCAGTTTCCCATTCAACCGGATTACTGTGGCCAACAGTTGCCAACGGAGCCGAAGCAAATTGTGCGGGTGCATCTACAGGAAGTCGATGGGGAGGAAGGGGTGTTGCTGTGTGCTCCAGATCAGGAAAGCCCTCGCTAGGCTGGGGCAAGACCGGGATCCGCAGTGCGGTATTTTGGGGATGACCTGCCAAACTGCTTCACCATGTCCTTGCTGCCGGAAACCCGTCGTTATGCTGTGTTGGGTACAGGTGCTTTGGGAGGATTTTACGGGGCCAAACTGCAACAGGCAGGCTTTGCGGTCCATTTTCTGCTCCACAGCGACTACGAGCACGTTCGCCAAAAGGGGTTGCGGGTGCAGTCCTGTTGGGGGGATTTCCACCTGCCGCAGGTGAATGCCTATTCCTCCGTCCTGGATATGCCCGTTTGTGAAGGGGTGATCGTAGCTTTGAAAGCCACCCAAAATGCCCTCCTGCCGCAATTAATCCCGCCGGTATTGGCGGAGAATGGCGTGGTCATCCTATTGCAAAACGGGTTGGGGGTGGAACCTGAAATTGCCGAGTCTGTGGGTGCGGAACGGGTGATCGGGGGCTTGTGTTTCATCAGCTCCAACAAAGTTGGCCCCGGCCACATTCACCACTTGGACTATGGCTCAGTGCTGCTGGCCCAATATGGCCCCGACTATGCTGCCCAAGGGATCACCCCCCGCCTCGAACAAGTCCAAGCGGATTTTCAACGGGCGGGGATCCCGACATCCCTCTCCCCCGATTTGATGATGGCCCGCTGGCAAAAGTTGGTTTGGAACATTCCTTTCAACGGCCTATCGGTGGTCTTTAATGCCGATACTCAACAGATGATCGCGGATCCCGATGCCCGTGCTTTGGCGGAAACATTGATGAGGGAAGTGGTAGAGGGAGCGGCTGCCTGCCATCGCCAGATTCCCGATGCAGTGATCGGGCAAATGCTGACCAACACTGAAAAGATGGCTCCCTACCGCACCAGCATGAAAATCGACTACGAACGCAAACGCCCCCTGGAACTGCAAGCCATTTTTGCTAACCCCCTGCGCTATGCCCAACAAGCTGGGATCCACCTACCCCGCATCGAGATGCTGTATCGGCAGTTGCAGGTGTTGGATCGATTGAATCGAGGGATCCCTGTGTCTGGATGGGATCAGTTAAAGCAGGAGGAGGGTTGAGCCAAAGGATAAAAATTCAAGACTCCTCATTCTTTTTGAGGGAACAGCCTCCCGTGGTACTGGCTTGGGTCGGTGGGTCTGATTGAGTGCTTAGATTAAGATAGTAGCCCGCTTCTAGGGGATGAGTAGGTCTTGTATGGTACAAACGCCTTCTAAAACACTGACTTTGGCTGAGTTTTTACAGTTACCTGAAACCAAGCCTGCTTATGAATATATAGATGGCCAAGTCATCCAGAAACCGATGCCTCAAGGGAAACATAGTGCCATCCAAGGGGAACTAATAACGGCTATCAATGCTGTGGTGAAAGTTAACCGAATTGCTCGTGCATTTCCTAAGCTGCGCTGCACTTTTGCTGATCAATCTGTAGTTCCTGATATTGTGGTTCTCCTTTGGAATCGGATCCCTCGTGATCAGAATGGTGAAGTTGCCAACGTGTTTTCTATCGCTCCAGATTGGATCATTGAAATTCTATCTCCTGAACAGAACCAAACAAGAGTGATCAAAAAGATCCTTCACTGTTTGAAACATGGATCCCAGATGGGTTGGCTGATCGATCCGGCGGAACGGACAGTTCTAGTCTATCGTCCAAAGCAAGAAACCGAGATCTTTGAAGTACCAGATGACATTATTCCCAGCCCACCCTTTGCAAGCGAGCTGAAACTAAAAATCAAAGACTTATTTGCCTGGTTGGTTGAGTGAGAGCACAGCCATTAAGGATTAGATCTAAAACATTTTTTGTCTATTCCTAGCTCCAAATCCTAGCTCCAAAGTGTCTGGGAAAGAGCATCATCCAGTAGCAGCCATGCGGGCGAGCGCCAACGCTAGCGAGGTTGCCGCCACAATCGGATCAATCACCGGGATCCCCAAGCGTGTGGAGAGAGAGTCGGCGAATCCTGTCATACCGGCACAACCGAGTGGGATCCCAAACATGAGGCTATGGTGCCACAGCCCTTTAATGCTCCGCAGTCGCGTGTCGCGTAGCATTAGCGTTGCGTAGCAACAATGCCTACGGCAGGCTGCGCCACCCCGAAAGTGAACGCGGGTTTACGACAACAACGGTGGTGTCCCTAACCCATTTCAAATTTCAAAAGGGCTAGAGTGCCCTGCACCGCTGTCGCGAGGGGGATTAACCCCCTGCCAGGTGACAGGTGTTGGGGCCAGGAAAGCCTGTCGGAGACAGACGTGCTAGTGTGCCCTTGGCGCAAAGGGCTGTCAGGAGTACACAGGATCACCTGAAAGTTCAGCAGGTATTCAGCTTAGAAGGGATCCCTTCCCGCAGGCGGGTGCGAATTGCTTGCCAAACCTGTTCTGCCAACTGGGGCGGGCTGATTTCCGACGGGATGGAGACCCTCACATCAGCCTGGGCATAAAACGGTTGCCGCTGCTGCATGAATCTGTGGAGGGTTGCTTCCGGATCCGGGGTTTGCAACAGAGGGCGTTGGTCGGGATCCCTGAGCAACCGTTGCCAAATCAGGGCAGGGGCCGCATCCAACCAGATGGTGAGACCATGGTGTAAATAGCTCCAATTTTGGGGCCGGAGGACAATACCCCCTCCCGTGGCGATCACCAGTCGTGTGTAGCTGCTCAGCTGAGCCAGCACCTGCGTTTCTAGATCCCGGAAGTAGGCTTCCCCCTGTTTTGCAAAAAGGTCTGGAATGGGACAACCCGCCACCTGCTCCACCAGCACATCGGTATCGAAAAATTGAAACCCCAACTGTGCCGCCAGCTCGACCCCAAGCGTTGATTTGCCACTGGCCATCATGCCAATGAGGTAGAGATTAACCCCCTGCAATCGCTCCGCTTCTTCTGGATGAATCATGAATGCAGAACACACCTAGATGGATCTGTGAAACATAGCCATTAAACATAGCCGTGTTCCGCCAAAAACTCCAAAGAAATGGAACTTTCGGGTGAACCCAGGCCCAACAATTTTTCCACATATTTGCCCAGCATGTCCGCCTCCACATTGACGGGATCCCCAGCCTGCAATAGAGAAAGATTGGTGTCGTGATAGGTCTGGGGAATGACGGCCACACGAAACCAACAGCCCCCCTGACGCACCTCGGCAATGGTGAGGCTTACCCCATTCACTGCCACACTGCCCTTAGGCACAATGTAACGACCAATCTCGCCGGGAACCTTGAAACTCAGCTCCCAGGCATCGCCCGTAGCTACTTGATCCCAAAGTTGCCCCACCCCGTCGATGTGTCCGCTGACGAAATGGCCCCCTAGCTTATCTCCAACTCGTAGGGAAGGCTCCAAATTCACCGTGCGCACACCGGATCCCTGGCCCCATAGGGAGCGCCGCACCGTTTCTGGAGACACATCCGCCAGAAAGCCCTCAGGCAGAATTTCGACCACCGTCAGGCATAGGCCATCCACGGCAACGCTATCTCCATAGGCCAGTTGCGGCTGTAGCGCTGGGCAGGTGACCTGTACCCGTGAGGGGCTAATCAACTGGGCAGTACCCATGCTTTGCACTAGGCCCGTAAACATCCAACTTGCCTCCCCACCTTAGGCTTTGCCAGCTGCTTTTTTGGCTTTCTGTTTTTCTCGCTCCTTGGCCCGTTTCTCGGCGGCTTTGGCAGCTTTTTCGGCAGCCAGCTGATCCTGGCGGGCTTTCTCTTTTTCTTCTGCAATTTTTTCTAGGTAGTAGTGATAGTCCCCTGGGTAGGCGACCAATTCCCCATCGCGGATTTCTACAATTTTGTTGGCCACTTTTGAGATGAAGTAACGATCATGGGAGACAACGATCACGGTGCCATCGTAGTGCTGTAGGGCTTCTTCTAGCATCTCTTTGGCCGGAATATCCAGGTGATTGGTGGGCTCATCTAGAATTAACAAATTGGCCGGTTGCAGCAACATTTTCGCCAGCGCTAGGCGAGCCTTTTCTCCTCCACTGAGGGCCGCAACCTTCTTAAACACCGTATCGCCACTAAACAGAAAGCGCCCGAGCAGAGTGCGCACTTCTTCGTTTTTCCAATCGGGCACTTCGTCGTGGATCGTGTCCATGACGGTTTTGTTGAGATCCAACGCCTCCGCTTGGTTTTGCTCAAAGTAGGAGGGAATGACGTTGTGTACCCCCAGTTGGATGGATCCCTCAGTAGGTTGCTCTAGACCGATAATCAGGCGCAGGAGGGTGGATTTCCCGGCCCCATTTGGCCCTAGGAAGGCAATGCGATCCCCTCGCTCGATCAGCAGTTCTGCTCCCAAAAATAAAATTTTGTCGCCATAACTGTGGGTTAGATTCTCAATTTTTACCACCTCACGGCCACTGCGGGGGGCAGGGGGAAAGCGAAACTTAAGGGTACGCACATCTCCGACGGGAGCTTGAACCCGTTCGATCTTCTCCAGTTGTTTTTCACGGCTTTTGGCCTGGGTACTGCGGGTGGCGCTGGCCCGGAAGCGATCCACAAAGGCTTGCTGCTTTTCAATTTCCTTCTGTTGCCGCTCGTAGGTGGCCTGCTGGGTTTCCCGTTGCTCGGCTTTTTGCAGTAGATATTGAGAATAGTTGCCCAAATAGGTGGTGGATACCCCTCGTTCTGTTTCGACAATTTGGGTACAAAGCCGATCCAAAAATTCGCGGTCATGAGAAACGATCACCATTGGAATGGTTAGGCCCTTCAAATAGGTTTCTAGCCACTCAATGGTCTCTAGATCCAGATGGTTGGTTGGTTCATCCAAGAGCAGCAAATCAGGCTTTTGCAATAGGATTTTGCCTAAGCTCATGCGCATTTGCCAGCCACCACTAAAGGCACTCACCAAGCGGTCGCTATCTTCCGGCTCAAACCCCATCTCCGGTAAAATTTTGTCGATGCGGGCATCCAATTCATAGCCATGTAAACTCTCAAATTGTCGTTGCAGACGATCCATGCGGTGCAACAGGGTTTCCAGGGTATCGGGATCCGCCTGCTCCATCTGCCGGGTGACTTGAGATAGCTCCAGTTGGATACGATTTGCTTCTTCAAAAACCGTCCAAAACTCCTCCCGCACGGTGCGCCCGGGATCCACCACCTCAAATTCTTGGGTGAGATAGGCAATATGCAAACTGGCGGGGCGAATCACTTCTCCGGCGGTGGGCTCCTCTTGCCCAGAGATGATCTTCAGTTGGGTGGTTTTCCCGGCTCCGTTCACCCCCACCAAGCCAATGCGATCTCCAGGTTTGACCTCCCAATTCACGTCCTTGAGTACCTCGCCCGTCGGGTAGATCTTGCTGATGTGTTCCAGTCGCAGCATGGTGTTCCTTGTGTGGGTGATCGATGCCGATTCGACGAAGCAGGACAGAGGGTGTCTGACTCCAGCAGCCCTGTGGCGATTTCTTTACATTCCTATCTGATCTTACGCAGTCCTGGGATCCCCGTCCACGCATGGCTTACCTCCTTTGGCCTCAGTCTTCCGCTGGGATCCCCAAGGGGTTGGCAGGACAGGGATGTAACTAAGGTTACAGTTTATGGCGTTTTTTGTTACACTCCGCGCCAGAGTGAAATAATAAAGAAGACCTAAAGGAGGCGCGGTCACTACTCATTCAGGGGAAGTTGATGGGATCCCAGCGGAGCAGGAGGAGGGATGAATAGATCTGCCTGCTTGAGGGTGAGTCCTCCGATTCGACAAGGGTGAACGAACACTTATTCCAGATAGATTCTGCCAGATAGATTCTGGAAGAACGGAGTGAAGTTTTTTTATTTTTTGAATTGATCTGGATGATATCAAGAAGATTTTTTGAGGTTAGGTTGAAGGTGATAAAGGGGTAACCTTGCTATGGCCATTTCACGACGTATGCTGACGGCTGCGATCCCGTCTGGTACAGCATACAATTTCCCAGACAGCCCTGATGTGGAACAGTTCAAGCAAACCAAACGAGATTTGGAAAAAAAGAACCGAGAATTGCAGCTCCTCCACCATCTTTCGCAACTGCATCTGGTGACCACAACTCTACGGGAAGCGTTTCAGTCGGCAGCAGCTCAAATTGCGGAAGCTACAGAATTTCCAATGGTGGCGATTGCGCGATACGATACAGCCCGCCAAGTCATGGTATTCGAGGGTATGGTCGGGATCCCGATGCCGCCAGGCCTCTCGGTTTTGGAAGTGCCTGTGGAGGAGACCTGCTCAGGGATTGTGGTGCAGCAGAAGCAACCTTTCGTAAAGACCTATACTCCCAAAGAAGAGAAAGCCTGTGATCGCAATAGCTTGCTCAGCCAGCTGAAGATTGGCACCTTTGTTTGCATTCCGATGCTGTTTGGGGAAGAAGCGATGGGCACTCTCAGTTTGGCTCATCCCCAGCCCATCGCAGTGGATAGGGAGCAGTTGGCTGGCTGGATCAGTTTGGCCAATTACCTGGCCCTATTGGCTCACAACAAACAGATGGAAGAGGGGCTGCGCCAAAGTCATGAGCGCTACTCTTTAGCGACCCAGGTGGCCAAAGGTATCGTCTACGAATGGGATCCCCGGGCCAATTCGGTTCTGCGGGAGAGGGGTTTGTTTGAGCTTCTGGGCTTTCGAGAGGAGGAGGCAGCACCAACTGCAGATTGGTGGATGGAGCGTATCCATCCCGAAGATTTACCGGCTTGTATGGCTGAGTTTGAACAGCTTTTTGCCGGAAAGCAAGACCAATTTCAGTGTGAATACCGGGTTCGCCATCGAGATGGATCTGATGTGTTTGTGTTGGATCGAGGGGTAGCTCTACGGGATCCGCAAGGACAGATCATCCGCATCATTGGCAACACGCAAGATATCGGCCTACTAAAAACGACGGAACAAGCGTTACAACAGCAACTGCAACAAACGAAGCTGCTTACAGAAATTTCTCATCACATCCGTGAATCTTTGGATCTTGATCAAATTCTTAACACAACCGTTTCGGAAGTACGATCCCTACTGCAAACAGATCGGGTCATTATCTTCCGCTTTCGGCCCGATTGGAGTGGAGATGTGGTCACCGAGGCTGTAGCGGATCCCTGGCGACCGATTTTAGGATCCAACATTTATGACAATTGCTTTGCCCAGTCCTTTGTTGCGCCTTATCAGCAAGGGCGTGTCAAAGCCATCGAAGATATAGAAACTGCTGGTCTTAATCCCTGCCATGTTCAGTTGCTCAAGCAACATCAGGTGCGGGCCAATTTGGTGGTGCCGATTTTGCAAGAGGGATCCCTGTGGGGTTTGTTGATCGCCCATCATTGTCGTGGCCCTCGCCACTGGCAAAATCATGAGGTGGATCTCCTCAAACATTTAGCCGACCAAGTGGCCATCGCCATTCACCAATCTCAGCTTTACCAACAGGTACGCCAACTAAACACCGACCTAGAAGACATGGTGGATGAGCGCACCCGACAACTACGACAGGCCCTCGAGTTTGAATCTCTGGTCAAAGGCATCATCGAAAAAGTGCGTGACAGCCTGAATGAAGACTACATTCTACAAACTGCGGTCGAAGAATTAGGCCGTCAACTTCAGATCATTTGCTGCGATACCGCTCTCTATCACCACGACAGTCAATCCTCAACGATCAATCACGAATATCTCAACCTCAATAGCCCAGGATTGTTGCCTGCCTTGGGCAAAGTAACCGCCTTCCAGGACTTTCCCGATCTGTATCACCAACTTTTGCAGGGCCAGTCGATACAATTTTGTCTGCGGGAAAGCCCTTCCTATCGCAACCCTTCCCCAGATCCCGCAGAACGATTTACGGTGCTCAGTTGCCCCCTTCAGGATGAGCACCAAGTCTTGGGGGATATGTGGCTTTACAAGCCCGCATTGGCGGTGTTCAGCGATGCGGAAGTGCGGATGATTCAGCAGGTGGCCAACCAATGTGCCATTGCCCTGCGACAAGCCCGTCTCTACAAAGCCTCTCTGGCCCAAGTGCAAGAACTGGAGCGACTGAACCAACTAAAGGATGATTTCCTCAGCACGGTTTCTCATGAGTTGCGTTCCCCGATGGCCAGCATCAAAATGGCTGCCAAGATGCTCTCGCTGGTGCTGGATCGAATCGATATTTCTGGCGAAAATGAAGCGCTCATCCAACGCTATTTGTCAATTCTCGACCAGGAATGTGCCCGAGAAACCAACTTGATCAACGACCTTTTGGAACTTTCCCGCCTCGATGCCAATACCCAACCGCTGGAATGGGACACCCTTAACCTCCAAGACTGGCTGCCCCGACAGTTGGATCCCTTTCGGGAACGGGCTGCCTCCCACGCCCAAAGCCTCACCCTGTTTTTGCCAGAAAGGCTGCCCCCCATCATCACCTCTGCAGGGTATCTGGAGCGGCTTTTCACAGAGCTGCTCACCAATGCCTGCAAGTACACCCCAGCCGGGGAACGGATCACAGTCTCCGTTGCATTTCTGGAGAATACTTGGCAACTGCAGGTGGTGAATACAGGCGTGGTCATTCCCCCAGAAGAACTGGCGCGGGTGTTTGATAAGTTTTACCGGGTGCCCAACAACGATCCGTGGAAACATGGGGGTACGGGTCTGGGCTTGGCCTTAAGCCAAAAAGTTGCCGAACGCCTCCAGGGATCCCTTAGGGCCGAAAGTGAGCAGAACGAAACCCGCTTTATTTTGGAGTTGCCTCTACAACCTCAGTGAACTTTTCTTCACGTTACGAAGAGCAGCGTAAAGCCCCCGGTTTCTAACCGGGGGATATAAGCGCACAGGCTGAATTTATTCAGCAACAGAAACAGTACAATAGTCCCCATGAAACGGGTCACCACGACACTCAAGCTCAAGTTTCTTGACCTCAATGCGGTCAAAGCAGAGATGTTTAACCAGACGGTTTGTGCGACAACCGCACTGGCAAACGAACTGCTCCGCATCAGTCCGAAGGAACGAAAAGCCTTGACAACCGCCAAAGTGGTGACACCACTCAAGTCGGCCCTCTCCAACCAGGTGATTCGTGTCCTGAAGGGGAAAGCCGGCCAGCGGGTCAAGCACTTCAAAGTGTTCTGGCCAGAGGTCAACAACCAAAACTGGAAGCTGCACAAAGTAGGTAGCACCTACTCGGTGAGTTTTCCCACGATTCAGGGTGACAAGCGGGTTCCCCTTGAGGTTAGCAGTTCCTACTATGCCGAGCGTCTTGAGCGCATCCTGGCCGAACAGGATTGTGAACGGGGAACCTTGAAACTCATGAAGCTACGGGGCTGTTGGTACGCGGTTGTATCTATCACTTGGGAAGTTCCCGAAGTGAAGAGTACGGAGCGGCTGGGTGTTGACCGTGGGCAGAACCGTTTGGCAGTGGCGGCCACCCGTTGGGGTCGGGCGGTGTTTTTTGGGGGTGGAGAGGTAGCCTATCGTCGTCGGCGTTTCCAGAAGCGTCGTGCCCAGTTGCAACAGGCGGGTAAATACCGAGCACTCAAGCGACTGGAGCGCAAAGAAGCCCGTTGGATGAGGGCGGTCAACCACACCGTTAGCCGTCGCATTGTACGGTTTGCCAATGCGGTAAATGCAGATGTGTGGATGGAAGACCTCTCGGGTATCCGCCAATCCAGACAGAGCCAGAAGGCGCGTTCGGATGCCGGGAAATCGCGCCATACCTGGTCGTACTACGACCTGGAGTGGAAGGTTGCCTACAAGCTGGAAATGGCGGGTAGGACGCTGCACAAGCGTCCGGCTGCCTACACATCCAAAACCGACCACAGGACAGGATTGATTGGGAAAAGGAGTGGGCATCTGTTCACTGGGCAGGACGGGTATTGCTGTGACGCGGACTGGAATGCCGCAATAAACATTGCTCGGTGGGACGGCTTTTCGTGTCCCTTGAGTCTAAAAGAAGCCCTGCCCGTAATAGGCAGGGTCGGCTCAGGGGATGGGGTAGTTGGCAATCCCCTGAACTCCATGAATCCTCCACAACTTCAAGCTGTGGGGAGCTAGAAGGGAGAATCCCCCGGTTTCTAACCGGGGGAGTGTCAATAGGGTTCTGTTGCTGGGCAGACTAGGATCAGCCCACCTTCCACCTGGGATCCCTCCTGGCATGAGCTCTCCCGTTCGCATTCTCATCGCCGACGATCATCCCCTGTTCCGGCTGGGGTTGAAGTTTGCTCTGCAAGCGCAAGGGTTTGAGGTCGTAGCAGAAGCAGAAACGGGATCCCAGGCGGTGCGCTGTTGCCGAGAGGCCCCGATTGATGTCGCCATTTTGGATGTGCGGATGCCGGATGGAGATGGTATTGTTGCCTGCCAGCAGATTACCGAGATGGGATTGCCCTTGGTAGTGCTGTTGATGACCACCTTTCAAGAGCCGGCCTTGATCGAAGCAGCCCGCCAAGCGGGGGCCAAAGGCTACCTGTCCAAAGAAACCGATCCGGCAGACTTGGCCCAGATGATCCGGCACATCTTGGCTGCACCAGAACAAGATTGGTTACCCGCCAAACAAGAGCTGCCCAAACTAACCCCCCGCGAGCTGTGTGTGCTGCAACTGATGATGGAGGGCTTAGCCAACAAACAGATCGCCCGTCGCCTCGGCCTGAGCATTGAAACCGTGAAGGAATATGCCAGCACCGCCTACCGCAAACTAGAGGCTAGCGACCGCGTCACCGCCCTATTTAAGGCCCAACAACTGGGCCTTTTGTAATTCGTAAAGGACGTGTAGAGGGGGCTTGGGTTCCCCCCAGAGGTGGGGATGTCCGGTGGCAATGATCACCTGCATACTGTTGCTAGTTTGGCATCTTGGCAAGGGATCCCTTGTTTTTAGGTGTCTTTCTCCTTTCCGTCATCTGAGATACGGCCATGCCTGCTCCTTCCACCCTGCTGCTCAAGCTTACCCTGCGCTTGCTTGGCTCCTTGAAGACACGGGTGAGTCGCCACAAGATTCGGCAGAAGGGCTTTGTTCTGCCAATTGCAATTCTCATCGTTCTTGTTCTGAGCTTGGTAACGGTGGGCTTGCTGACCCGCTCGACTCAGCGCAGTGTGCAAACTCAAGTGGAGCGGGCTGGCCAAACCGTTAGCCGACAGCTAAATGCAGCCATTGATCGGGCTAGAGCCAAGATTGATTTCCTGATTCGGGATCCTCGTCTTCCCAACAGTGCCCCCACAGATGCTCAGTTCTCCTCAGCTCTGATTAATGATGGGGTTCTTGTCACTAGGAATGATGACGAGCCTTATATCTTACCTGATGAAAATCAATTTGTGATCACCACTGATATTCAGGTGGAGGATCCCCCTAATTCTGGGAATTTTGTTAATGTCCCAGTGCGGGCACCCGCTTGGTGGTTCTTGGTGGACACTGACAACAATGGCACCGATGACTCTGTAACCGTTTATACGATTCTCAGCACGCGTCGGGCTGCCGGTAATGATTTTGAAGACAACGATTTGACCGATACTGAGCGGGCGCGTCGGTTAATGATCCGCAGTGGCCCACTGCAAGGGTCAGCCTTAGCAGGGTGTACAGATGCTCCGACCGACCAAACCGTCAACCCTAATGTCGGCGACTGGTTTCAAGTTGGCTCTGCATTGTACAAGCCTTTCCAGGTTTATGCAGTCACTCTACCGGTTCAAGGGGCTGACTCCACAACTCGCGCCATTTCTGCTTTGCAATTTCAGCAGGATCGTCGGCGAGATTTGTTGAATAAGTGGGGGGCATTTAGTCGGGGAGACATGGAGTATTTCTTCACTCCCGGCTACAACTGGAACGGAGCCATTTATGCCGGAGGGAGTCTCTTCTTCCGCTATGGGCCGAATAATCTGTTTCGCGCCTTTACCATTAGCTCCGAGCAGTCTTGCTTCTACATGCCTGCAGATAACTCCGAAATTAAAGCCTTTGGAGAACTGGTTGCAGGAGCTATTGGATATGCGGGAGAGGAAGCGAGTGACAATTTAATCTTCGATGCACACCCTGGCTTGGCGGATGTAGAGCCGAGCCAACCCTATCCGCGCCTCAACAATCTGAATTTTGATTCGGTTCAAAACGGTACAACTCCTGAGAATGTAGCGCTAGATCCTCTCGAGCTTCAGCTTTTTGGCCGAACTCGTAATCGAGGAAGCTATACACGTGATCCTGAGGGGTGGGCAACTTCTCCCATTAATGTAAGGAGAAGCCCCACTTCTGGGCCACCGGGACGTGTGGATGCAGGTGGTTTTGAAGCTGGCCCAACACAGGTTTGTCCCCCCTATGTGGATGATGTATATCGGGCGGACAATCGATTTGGTCCCAAAGCCAGTTATGACCGACCACCCATCACACCAGATCCCAATACTGGTTGTGATGTCCCAACTTTTGCAGCAACTTTTAATCAAACCGCAGGTGAATTGATTCCTGGAACTGCTGTAAATAACCAGAATGAATCCTTAACCGCGGAAAACCCTGCTCCAGGGGCTTTGTCTGAAGTAGGGCTAGATGGTTATTGGGAGAGACGTTCTCGGTTTGAAGGCTTACGGGTCATTGTTGGACAGCGGTTGGAACTCACTCGGACAGATACTCTGCCCTTGCCTCTGGTTCCCCCTACAAGCGAGTTAACGGGTTTGCAGCCCTTTTTCATCAGCAACGAAGCACGGCAGCGCCTAACCCTTCGAGACAATCCAGCAGCAGTTCAAGCAACTGCTGTTTATCACTACAGCCAAAATAATGGAAATTTCCCTGTAGCCTGTTTGGCGACAGTGGCTCACCCTGCTTCCCCAGATAGCTTGAGACGAGCCTCTACTTTCCCCTTAGGTAGCCAAACCAATCAGTTGGGGATCAACTTCTTCACAGGTCAGGGAACCAATGTTTGGGAATATGATCCTGCTCCTATGCAGAATCGGTTGACTCCTGGTACTCCCCTGTGGACGGCCTTAACCAACTTGGCCAATTTCGCCGGGGATCCCCAAGGGGCCTTTCCTCCCACCCAAGAGCCGGGACGGATTCATCCGGATCCGTTCATCACTGCCTTTGGGAACTTCTCGGAACTGCGGCGAGCCATTGAGATTGTCAACAATGACCCGGCCAATCTAAATGGGCTGAGTTTGGCAGATCGGACCACTCTGCAAACGGCAGGTTGCATGCTGGGGATGTTGGCAGACAATATCCTGCGTATTCAGACTGCTGCTGAGGAAGGGGATCCGGCAGCCCAGATCCTATGGAATGACATTGACGCAAGCCGGAGAGGGGAGCGAGACACCAATTCTGCTACTGGGGAACCTGTTCATCGTTTTTACTTGCCTCTGCGCTATATCTTCCCAATCACTCCTTCAACTACTTCTTTCTTTGATGAGACGGATCCACTAGAGACAGAGCGACGCGCAGCCTACTCCTTCTTGCCTAACAGAGTCAGATATCAAGCTGTAAATGACTTAAGCCAAGTTGCTTTACAGCCTCGAGCTGGAATTGGCAACTGGGCCTTGCCCCATGCGCCCCAAGCTTGTCCTTCTGGATCTGGGGGAATTGAGCCAGGCCCTAACAGCAACCAGTTTGAACTGATTCGGATTGGTACACAGTGTCATCGCGTGCCCTTCAAGGATTCTGTTTTTTACGATGGGCGCGAAGCAATGGCGGTTCGGGCCTTGAATGTGGACTTGGCTCTACTGACCAACAACGTCAACAATCAAGCCAACGGTCTAATTGGTGGCGATACCTGGTTACCTGCTGGGATTGAAGAGAATCGGGAAGGGGGGATTTTCTATGCCTTCCGGGAAGATGCTGTGCGAGAAGATGCTATTGCACGCCCACCTCTTGGAAACTTTGCCGGTTACCAAACCGCCTGGCGCAACAACAATGCCAGAGGGGAGTTGGGTAGCGCTGGCGTGATGAATGCAGGACAGCCAGGTCGGGGTACGGTTAATAACCAAACAGTTTGGGATCCCCCAGTATCCAACGTACCTCCCGATAACACAGGCTTAAGTCCAAAGCCAGTGGACTACTACGCCGACCCGGATCGGCGGCCCTATGGATTCCGACTGCGGAATGGGGCGGTATTGCGGCGGGGAGGCTTAAATCCAGACGAGGCTATATTTGGTTTGTCCTTTATCTCCGATAACCCTGTTTACATTCAAGGGGACTTTAACCTCCACCAAGACGCTAATGGGAATCGTCTGGAAGAATTTACGAATTTGCTCACTTTCGGTGGAGATGGCCTCTACAACAACTTCTACGGTCGGCTTCGTCAAAATGAAAATGCGAACTTTGCCCGTGCTCTAGGGGATCTATGGCGGCCCGCTGACATTTTGGGAGATTCGGTGAATATCCTCTCATCAGATTTCTGTGATGGCAGCATTGACGATGGGTTGATTCAGGATGGCACCCTCAATGGGGGTGGTTCTAGCTTTGTGGCGAATCGAGACTATCAAAGTGGACGCGCTTCTGCTCCCCGTCGTAACCAATACTACGGCTGCACTGGGCCTAATTTGGGAGCCAATACCTCCTTCCTCAACCAAGCCCTGGTGATCAGGGGCAACAATTGGCCGGCTCCGGATCCCAACAATGCAGGAGCAGGGGTACTTCGCTTTGACAATACCGGCGGTGCGCAAAACCTAGGTAACAACACCAACCAGCCTGGTTGGCCAGATCTGTTTGCTAGAGATACAGTCTTTGCCCGCTTTGACAATACGGATGGGGATCCCAGCAACGATGACAGAACAGCGGGAGGCGGAGTGCCGCAGGTGCGGCAGTTGCGAGCACCCGATCTGGGCTATGCCGCCTTCGGTACCCGCATCTCTGCCCTGGGTAACCCGGTGATAGACACCTCCCGTTGGGTGATGGTAGCTCCGCCTGGGCCTTGCCCTGTGCCGAATGGGTCTGGGTTGCTGGCCGAGTACTACAACGGCTGGCTCTCCAGTCCTCAGAACCAGTACAACCGCAATGGAACGAACTTTGCGGCCACCGGCAATGCTGGCCCGTTGGATTCAGCTGCCCGAACGGCCAACCTGCCCTATTTGCGTTCGGTGCGCTGGCCGGATCCGATTTATCCGGGTCAAGGGATCCCTGAAAATGTGGGTGCCTCTACAGGTGCTCCCACCTGTAGCTTCGCCAGCGGAGCAACCACGGCGCAGAGATGGGCCTGTGTGCGGGATGCCATCAACAATGTCAGCAATCTGGCAGGGTTTGCTCGCAGTGAAGGTTCTTTCCCCAGCTGGGGAGGCTTTAACTACCAGTTTGGTGGTAGTGGTTCCATAGACTCCAACTCGCCCTTCAAGCGGCGACTGTACAACAACGCACTGACTTCTTGTAACGGCTCTCTGGCTGATATCTTGTTACCCACCTGTCGTCTGTCGGTGCCCATTCTCTCTCCTCCGAATCCTTGGCCCCCTGTAGCTCCTTTCATCCCTCCGGATCCCGATCCAGATCGCCGGGATCGTGGGGATTTCTTCTGGGATCCCAGTTGTGGTGAACCCGAGACAGGTGGCCTGGTCATCGATGCCGATGATATTGGCTACTCCTATGTGCCCCTGGGCAATCCTCGCATTGCCTATAACAATAATCCTCCCAACAATGGTGTAGTGGACTTCACCTTTGAAGCCAATCAATTCAACCATCTGCGTTCTTGCTGGCGGCGCAGAAGTGGGGGAAGCCCCAGCGGTAATAACCAGGGGAATGACTTTTTCGTTGTGCGCTGGGTGGGTGAGCTTTATCCCCGTTATCCGGGATTGGTGAACTACAACCTGAATACGGATGATGGCGGAAGAATTGTGATTCGGCGGCGGGATGCCTCTACAGCCACCTTCAGAAATGCTTCAGCAGGGAGTGGGACTTTCCTGAACTTGGGGCCGAATGCTGCCGGGGTGGAGTCTTGGTTTGATAGTGGTAATGCCCAGACGACTTTACGGGTGGAGTTGGAGTGTGCGGATCCATCCCAGCCCTCCCCTTACCTAGTGGAAATCCAAGCCTACGAAAACGGAGGGAATGCCTTTGTTCGCTTTAGCACCAACCCCGATGGCCAATCTGCAGAAAGCTACGATCTGCGCTATTTGAAACCGATACCGCCGGTCAACAAACCCTGTGAGCCGGATCAAACCAAAACCGTCAAGGATCCCTCCGTTCAAGCCAAATGTGCTGCGTCGCTGAACTGTGATCCCATTTGGACTGGTTGGGGACCCGCCTGTGATACGACAATCTGTGTTGCAACCACCATCACCCAAACCAAAACGGCCACGCTCCCTGCGGGATGTCCTGGTACTCCTCCTACACCACAAACTCAACTAGTCACCTGTCAGCCTCAATTTACTTATGGGAATTGGTCGCCTTGGTCGCCCGCTTGTACCCAAACCCAGCAGTGCAATGGGACTCAGATTACCCAAACCCGTAGCCGCACAGTCACTCCTCTGTGTACGACCAATCCTCCCTTCACCCAAACTGAAACCCAAACCATCACCTGCTCACCACCTAGCCCAACTTGTGGCAACTGGTCGGATTGGAGTCCGGCCTGTACTGTGGCCAATGGTGGCACCAAGGTGACCCAGACTCGTTCTCGCACCTGTACTTCGGTCTGTAAAGGGAGCTATACCGAAAGCCAAAGCCAAACCGTTACTTGCCCAGCTACGTGCAATTACGAGTACGGGCCTTGGTCTCCTACCTGCGACAGCCTGACTATTGCCTGCGGCACCAGCCAGCCTCTCAACCAAACCCGAACGGGTACTCTAGCTGCTGGTAGCAGCCCCACCTGTTCGGCCACCAAGACCGAGACCCAGACGATCACCTGCACCGGCAAGCCCTGTGGACCTACTACGTTTGCTCCCGACTCCCCCTTCGACACACCGTTGGGAGAACGGGTAGCCGTTAAGCCCAACACTCTTGATCTGCGCCCGGTTTGGGAAATTGAAGTGGAGCCGGAGCCGGAGACCATCAGTGTCAATACAGTAGCCGCTGTCCCTCCTGTTCCCGAAGGTGTAACGATTGCTCTACAGCCGGAGCTTTCACCTGTTCTGGAAGTGAAAGCTGCCAAAGTAGAACCCCACTGGCCGAGTGTATCGGAAGCCTTGCAAGCTGCCTTTAATTGGGTATTTGGAGAGCCAGCCTATGCCGCCCGCAATGGCTTAACCAGTGGCTTGCTTTCGAGCCAAATTGCCAATCCTAGCAAAGAACCCGGCATCCGACCCGCCGAGAATATTGGAGCTAAGATTCCCGGAACTCCTGCTGCGGGTACCGATAATTGGGCGCGGCAACTGCGGCGGCAACTCCTCAACAGCAGCGGAGAAATTCGCTGTGGAGAAGAGGAGGTTAATCCTATCGATAAAGGTTTCTGGGTGCCGGGAGTGTTCCGACCCAACTTCAATACCACCTTTAAGTACACGGCCTATACAGGTGCCAGCCGCCCCAGCACTCTAAAATTTGTCCCTGATCCTAAAGATCCAACCGTCAATATTGTTGTTGATCGGGATCCTCTGTTTGGGAATATCCCTGGCGTACAACCTCAGATGGTGCTGAACCCCTATGCCCGTGTGAACAACGCTACGGCCCAAACCTACACCCCGACCTCTACCTATCTGGACGGTTACTACATCGACGATAAAGGTGTAGAGAGCATTCAGAATGGGCTCTGCTTCTATGTCAAGCCGAGTGGGAATGCGATCCAGATTCAGGTTGATCGCAACGGCAGCGATGGTGGACAGCAGGAATGGGTGAATGTTGAGCCGTTTACGCTCAACATCAATGCGGCAACAACTGGCTTTGCGGGTACCAACCCAGTTTTGGGCGTGATTCTGGATGAAGTGACCCGCCGCCCGATACCGATCCCCAATTTCCAAGAATTGGCCTCCGCCACCCTTGCCAATCGACGCCGCAATGATAACGGAACTACCAACTATCAGTTGCAACCGGCTTCGTCAACGCGGGTCAATGCGGTTGCCATTAGCGGTATTGTTCCCCCTCGGCTTAACCAACCCAGTGGTGGGATGCACAACTTCTTGCGCCTGAATGAGCTGTGGCGGAATCAGGATCTGTTCTTCAGTGGATCCATGATTCAACTGAACTACAGCACCTATGCAACCGGGCCATTCCTGCAGCGAAGTTTTGAGCCGCCTAATCTGGTGGCCGATCCAACGAATGTCCTTGGGTTTGATTATTACTTCCCACCCAACCGCCGCTTTGGCTACGATGTCGGTTTGCAAATTGCCCGTCGCTTCAGCCCTGTGTCGGCTCGTTTCCAATTCCCCTCCAATACCCGCACAGAATTCTTGCGGGAACTGGATCCACAGGATCCGTATGTGCGTCGCCTACGCTGTGCCTTACAGGCTCAGGCAGGAGTCAACCTGGAGGGTGCTGCACAAATTGGCGGTTGTGGAGAATTCAACTGATGAGATGGCGCCTCTGTGACTTGTGGGTACAGTTAGAGTAAAGGTGTGTATTGGATAAAGGGTAAAGGGTCGTTAGGGAGAATCCGGCAATGGCTCGGTTGACGAATTGGCTGCTCCTTCGCCATCGGTGGCAAGAGGGTGGGTTTTCTCTTATCGAAGTCTTGGCTTCTTTGATCATTGTGGCCATCGCCATGGCGGCTCTTGTCCCTGCCCTCACCTTAGTGGCCTATCGTCGTGCCATGTCAGAGCGCGTTGAAGTCGCCAATCAACTCGCCCAAGCAGAGGTTGATCGCATTCGGACTCTGGTTGATCTGGAGCTAGCGGCGAGTCCGGGTGCTTTTCAGAATCCCGTTCAACTGGCTCGGCTACCCAGAATTGGAGCGGATCCCTTAGATAGCACCCCACCGCCAGCCAATATGGATACTGATGGTGGAAATTACTCTATTCGCTTGGCCCAAATTGAGCTGCCTGGGCGCAACCCCGAGGAGTATGTCATCCAAAGCTTTCGAAACAGTGGTGGAGACTGTATTGACCGACGCAACAACACTGTCATTGTCGGAGTCCCCTGCACATTCTTGATGGGGGTAAGGGTTTACCACCGTTTTTCTTTTAACCAAGCGACACGAGAAGCGCTTCCTGGGTTGCGGACTGAGTCAGTTTCAGCTAATCAGAACTTAGCCAACGCCGATGTTTGGCTGTTTCCGATGGCGAGCTCAATTTTAGAAATTAACTTGGCTGCTGATTTGGGAGATGTTTGTCGGGGAATTTTGGCTACTACTGCCAACCCAACTAATAGCTGTGATGCCTTCCCTGTTCCTGTTCCTAGCCTTTAGATATTGAGTGTACACAACTCTACAAGACAAGCAACACGATCAACGGTATTGAGCCATGGGTAAACTCTTTCGCCAAAGCTTCAAGCGTGTTTTGGGCTTTACTCTGATCGAGTTGTTGGTTGCTGCATTGATGGCATCCATCTTTCTAGCTGCCACCGGTGGCATCGTTATCCAAACGATGCGGGTAGATCGAGAAGAGACCGGGCGAACTCAGGTACAAGCAGAGCTTACCCAAGCTATGCAGTATATTCAGCAAGATTTGGCCGAAGCGCTCTATATTTATAATGATGCTGAGCAGCCTAATGGAGATGGGATCCCTGATCTAATTGAGGAGCTTTACGATCCAGGTTGGATTCGCAGACCTGCTGGAAGCATCCCTGTTGTTGCTTTCTGGAAACTTAGCCCGATTCCTCAAGCCTGTTATGCAGGCGATCCAACACTACAGGACATTCGAGAGGGTCGCGCAATCTTACCTGCCAACCCACCTGCTGGATTCTTGCCAAACAATGTAGGTGATTGGGAAAATATTCGCCGTAGGCGCAACATATACACCTTAGTGGTTTACTACTTACGACGTAACTACAATAATGCTGGCAATTTAGCGGATGGCTCAACAACTCCTTGGGAGGGAAATGCCCGGATTACTCGTTTTGAGTTGCAACCTTTCAATGAAGACTGTACTGCCCGTAGCCCATTCTTTGTAGAGGATCCGGATCCCTTTCAGGCCGGTTTCTTGAGTTGGCCTCGGGTTCCGGATGATCAGACTCCCATTGCCAATCAGGCAGGTACAACTGGAGGTGTACCACGTTCCTTAGTCTCGAATATCTTTAGCAGCCGTCAAGGGAGTCCACAGGTGGCTCCTGCTTGCCCTCAAGGATATGCGTTTGGGGGAGGTAAGCCTGCATCAGTAACTTTTAGTGGACTGAATACGAACGAAAATGACGTGGGTTTTTATGTCTGTGTTCGCCGCAGTGCCGCTGCAAATCTACCTCAGGATGTGATTATTAATATCACTGCGACGGCTATGGAGCGCTCAAATCCTGGCCTTTTCCGGCGATATATTCAGGACGCAACCAGTGTTGATGCAGAGCAGATCTCTCGCTATCTGACAACCATGCAAACTCAGGTTTTGTCCCGTGGCGTGTTTAATCGACAAGCCTGAACTACTCGATCAAGTGGGAGTGCGTACCTATGTTTGCCCCTATTAAGATGTCTAGCCTGAGTAGAACTGTTCGAGCAAGAGGCTTCACGCTAACAGAGGTCTTGGCCGTCATTGTTATTGTTGGCATTCTGGCTGTGATCACTATTCCGTCTGGGATCAACATATGGGCACGGATCCAGTTGGATGATGCACAAAATCGTGTTGAGAGAGCTTTACGTACTGCCCGCACCAATGCGAGAGCATCTCTACGAGGTAGAGCTTGGGTGGTTGCTGTTGATAATACGGATCCCAACGTGCCTACGCTTGTTATTGAAGATGAAAATGCTCTGTGTGATGAACCGGCTTCTTGTCAGCGAGTTCGATTGAATAATTATGTAACGGTGGCCAACAACTTTAATGGTGGAAGAGCTGTTTTTGACTCAGAGGGTCGGGCCCGTTTCTTGGGTCGGTTTGTTGTGAGCAGCACCTATTCTCAGGGGGAAAATCGTTGTGTCATAGTCAGTACCCTTTTGGGTACAGTTCGTAAGGATAACAACCCTGCCTGTGCTGGTGCAACAGATAATGAGGAAGCTAGCTAGTGTCGGTTTGCTAAGAAAGGTATTATGGTCAGGCAGTAAAGCTTAGATTGATTGGATGCTGCATGGCTAGTTCACCAGCACTTGCACAGGAAAACAAGCTTGAAAAGCTTCGGCAGACTCTTCGACCGGCGCTGCTGGTACTGGCTGATGGTACCTCTTTTTCAGGGTGGTCATTTGGTGCATCTGGCACTGCTATTGGCGAAGTGGTCTTCAACACCGGCATGACCGGTTACCAGGAAGTGATCACGGATCCCAGCTACCGGGGGCAGCTGATTACCTTTACCTGCCCGGAATTGGGCAATACTGGCGTGAACAACCTGGATGAAGAGTCGGCTAGGCCCCAGGCCAAGGGGGTTATTGCTCGCAATGTATCCCGGTTGGTTAGCTCTTGGCGAGCCACCGGCAGTCTGCCCGAATACCTACGCCAGCACGGGATCCCGGGCATTACCGGTGTGGATACCCGCGCTCTGGCGCGGCGGCTGCGCTCGCAAGGGGTGATGAATGGGGCCATTTCCACCGAGATTTTGGATCCAAAAGCATTGCTGGAGCAGGTACGGGCAGCACCTTCCATGCAGGGGCTGAGTTTGGTGGCGGAGGTTACCACTCCCCAACCCTATGAATGGCTGGAACCCACCCCTGCCGACTGGGATTATGGGCGCAGCCAAGGGATCCCAGTGCCGGATCCGCCGTTGCGGGTGGTGGCTTTGGACTTTGGCATTAAGCGGAATATCCTGCGGCGGTTGACCCGTTACGGCTGCCGGGTGATGGTGTTGCCTGCCGATGCCACGCCGGAACAGGTGCTCAGTTACGCGCCGGATGGGGTCTTTCTTTCCAATGGGCCAGGGGATCCCGCTGCGGAAACGCAAGCGATTCGAACGGCCCAAGCGCTGCTGCAAACCCAGAAACCCCTATTTGGCATTTGTCTGGGGCATCAGATCCTCAACCTCGCCCTGGGCGGATCCACCTTTAAGCTGAAATTTGGCCATCGCGGGCTGAATCATCCCTGTGGATTGGAGCGGCAAGTGGAGATCACCAGCCAAAACCACGGCTTTGCCGTCGATGCAGAGTCGATCCCGTCTGAACTGGCGGCGATTAGCCATTTGAACTTGAACGATCGTACCGTGGCCGGGATCCGGCACCGGCAGTTGCCCCTGTTTTCGGTGCAGTATCACCCAGAGGCCAGTCCCGGCCCCCATGATGCAGACTACCTGTTCCAGGAGTTTGTGGAATTGATGCTGAAGAATCGTTCCCAGTCTGGCGCTTAGTCTGGGTTCGGGATCCCCTCTGATCCACAGGTGCGCAGGGCAAGGGCACGGCGGGCTTCTTCGCGGTCATCGAAGTGGATCTTTTGGGTACCGAGAATTTGATAGTCTTCGTGGCCTTTGCCGGCAATCACCACCGTATCTCCGGGCTGGGCCGAGAGAATGGCCTGTTGGATGGCCTGACGACGATCCACCTCGACCAACTTAGGGGACAGCGGGATCCCAGCGACAATATCCGTTAAAATCCGCTGCGGATCCTCGGTACGGGGATTATCGGAGGTGACAATCACCTGATCTGCCCATTCGGCAGCAATGCGGCCCATCTGGGGTCGTTTTCCCCGATCCCGATCCCCCCCACAGCCAAACACACAGATCAGTTGTCCTTGCACCTGCGGTCGGATTGCCCGCAACAGGTTGTCCAACCCATCGGGTGTATGGGCATAGTCCACAATCACGGTAATGTCCTGCCCCGGCACCGTCACCCGTTCCACCCGCCCCGGTACACCTGGAAAATGGGGCAAAGCCGCTTGAATGGTTTCGAGGGGGATCCCCAAGTGCAGGGCTACCCCTACGGCTGCCAAGAGATTGGACAGGTTAAAGGATCCCACGAGGGGGGCCTCGACCGCACCAGAACCAACCGGGGTGTGGAGGGTTGCTTTCAGACCTGTGGCGTGCAACTCCACCTCAGTGGGCCATAATCCCGGGAGCCCTTGTAGCGGCTGTAAAGAATAAGCCCAAGGTTCCGGCTGGGTAGCACCGGCCTGTGCGGGATCCCATCCTGCCAAGAGCCGTCGGCCGCCGGCATCATCCCAGTTAATCAAGGCCCGCCCCTGGAGATACTCCGGCTGGAAGAGGGTGGCTTTCGCCTGCCAATAGTCTTCCAGGGTGGGGTGAAAGTCCAGATGATCCTGGGTCAGGTTCGTCCAAACCGCCGCCTGAAACGAACAGCCCCATACCCGATCCTGGGCAAGGGCATGAGAACTCACCTCCATCACCGCCACTTGCGCCCCGGCGCTGTAAGCCTCGTTTAAGCTCCGCTGTAGCTCGATGGGAAACAGGGTGGTGTGTGTGGCCATCTGGCTATGTCCAGGCCAGCGGTTGTAGAGGGTGCCGAGTAGGGCAGTAGGCCGGCCCGCTGCCTGCAAAAGATATTCGATCAAATGGGTGGTGGTGGTTTTGCCGTTGGTGCCGGTTACCCCTACTAGAGTGAGATGGCGAGCGGGAAAGCCATAGAAAGCAGCCGCCACCTGGGCTATCCCTTGGGAGAGAGCAGCAGCAGGCAGGAGAAAAATAGGACTACGTCCCGCTGTCGCGATCGGCGCGGAGAAGACTTGTAAAGATTCAGAACCGACGCTGGCCCAAGCCTCTTGGGAGATCAAGGCTGCCCCAGCCCCGGCCTGTAGAGCTGCGTGAACAAACCGCCCTCCATCCACCTGAGTGCCCAACACCCCAAAAAACAGATCCCCTGCTTTTACCTGGCGAGAGTCGGTACAGAGACCCCTCACCCTCACCCCATTGAGGGATCCCTGGGCCAAGTGCGGTTGGATCCCTGCCTGTTTGAACAAGTTCTGAAGATCGATACTGACCGCTTCCATCCCCCTAGCCCCCATATCCCTGGAGCCTACGCTACCTCTTGGGCGACTCACCTGACTAGGGGTAGTTTAGCTTATCGTCCGTGTAATGACTCCAAAAAAGTGTATAACCTAACCATTAAGCAACCGCAAAAACACCAGTATCTCAAAACGTCTGATCTATAATCTGGCTAGCCTTCTGCTTTCCCTCCTGTTCCCATCCCTCTGAGGAATTGAGTCATCCATGACTGGCTTTTCCCATATCCCCGAGCCCCCTAGCGATATGACCGGGTTAGGGGAAAGTACTGCTGGATCGCCGGTTTCACGGGTGAAAGAGCCCATTCCCTTGGGGCAGCAGTTGGTACGGGCTGGCCTATTGACCCAGGCTCAGTTGGCCCAAGCCTTGCGAGAGCAGCAACAAACCCATCTGCGCTTTGGCGAGGTTTGCCTAGAAAAACAGTGGATTTCACCGCAGCAACTGTACCAATTCACCTCCAGCCAATCCCTCTGTTTAGGGGAAATTTTGGTGGCCCGCGGTTACATCGAGTTTGATCAACTGCGCATTGCCCTCGCCCAACAACGACGCTATGGGCGCAAATTGGGAGAAATCCTAATCTGGAAAGGCTGGATTCAGCCGGCGGTTCTGGAACACATCCTGAGCGAACAAGAACAACTGCGAGGGATATCCGGGGTCAATGCCTGGCAAGCCCTGAGTCGCGCAGTGCCGGAAGGGTTCGACCCAGTGGAAGCAGCCGATGCAGAAGAACTGGATGAGCTCGTCGATTTGGCCATACCTTCAGTCGGCGAATCCGAAGCCGGGCAAGCAGAGTTGGTGGTCAGGGGGCCGCTAAGTTATGGCGACCAGGGATCCCTGGAGTCCTTGGCTCCTACTCCCAAACCCGTGATCCTGCCGGATCCAACGGAGATCCCTTTTTCTAACTTGGAGTTGGAAACGGGCACTCCCACCACCCAGTTGATGGGCTATCGCAACCGCATTGCCGCTCTGGAACTGGAACTGGAGTTACAGCAGCGGGAATGGGATGCCAGCATCCAGCGTATGAATGAGCAGGTGCTGGAATTTCAGCGGGCCTACGAAGAACGTATCCAAACCCTGGAAAACCGCCTGCAACAGGTACAACAGGAACGTTCGGAAGCGGAAGCCGAATTGGTGCGGGTGCATCAACAGCAGGTTTTTCAGTTGCGGGAACTGCTGGCGGAACGGCAGGCGGAGCTGCAAAGTCGCCTCGATCAACAGTCCCAGCAGGCCAATGCCCATGCGGCTTTGGTGAGTAGTTATCAGCGGCGCATTCAGGAGTTGGAAGCTCAACTGGCCAAGCTGCAGCAGGCGGTTGCCCAAGGGGAGGGATCCCAGCAAGCTCAATGGCTCCAATTGAAACAAACCCTGCAAAGTGAGCGAGCAGCCCTGGCTGAACAGCAACAGCGAACTGCTCAGCAGGAAAAGTTGGTGCTGCAGCTCTATCGCAATATCGATGAGCTGGAAGCCAACTTAACTCAACAGGCAGAAGCACACTCCCAAGAGCGGCAAGCTCTACTGCAGCACCATCAAGAGCACATCAACCAACTGCAGGCCCAACTGGCAGAACAGCAGCAGGCCAGCCAACAGGCCCAACAAGCCCGACAAGAGGTGGAACATCTGCGCACCCAGCTCCAGAAGCTGAGCCAAACCTTGAAACAGATGCAGCCGTTGCAACAGCGCTACCAGGCCCTGACTCAGCAGGTACAACCGCTGGTGCAAAAACTCAACCAGGCCAAAACTCACATCGCCAAATTGGGCGAAGCGCTCCAACGGTCGCAAACCTCACAGCAACACTACCAACAACTGGCTCAAAAACAACAGACCCAACTGCAACAGGCGCAAGCCACCACCGCTCGGCTGAGACAGGAACTATCAGCCGTTCAAAAAAAACTGGCAACTTTTGCAGAGCAACAGCAACTGGCCCAACAGCTGCAGAATGCCCAGCAACTGATGAAGTCCTATCGCCAGAGTTTGGAAACTCTGCAACAGGAACTGAAGGCGGAGCAGATGCGCAATCGCTTACTGCAAGCCCAACTGGAACGGCAGCAACGGATCTCTTCTAACTCCTCCAACTTTTCTGGAGCTTCTCAAGGGATCCCAACACCCGCCCTAGACCCTAGCGACGATGGCACCCTACAAGCCGATCCGGTGACGGGATCCCCGGTGCTTACTCCTTGGTCTCGGCAACTGTTTATCCGTTTGCGCAAAGCCGATTTGATCACCCGGCAGCAGGTACAGGAGGTGTTAGATCTGTGGCAGCGGCAGGGGGGAAGGCTAACGGATATCCTTACCGCCCACCTGGGTTTGCAAGTGGCCACCATCCGGTTTTTTAGTGATGAAGGGTATGCGGCGCGATTGGGCGGATGTCAGCGATTGGGGGAATACCTGCAGGCGGCTGGGTTGGTGAGCGCTGAACAGCTGCAACAGGCCCTGCAAGTTCATCGGCAAAGTGGCCTGCGGCTAGGGGAAACCCTTGTCCAGCAGGGGTTGATCCGGCCCAGCACCGCCAACTACTTTGCCCATACCTTTACACAAGCCCAACAAACTGAGCGCCCTTCCTAGTGGTCTTTAGGACTCTCCAGCTCGTTTTGGAGTTTGGAGTCGGATGCCAGGACAGCTTCAAACCAGCACCTCTTCCAACTTCTGTTTGGCCCAAAGGGAGGCATATAACCCCTCGGTATCGGCCAGCAGCTCCGCATGGGATCCCCTTTGCACAATCCGTCCCCCTTCCATGACCAAAATTTGATCAGCATCCACAACTGCTGTAAGGCGATGGGCGATGAAAATCACCGTCTTCTGGGCAGTGGCGTGGCGCAGGGTGTAGAGAATCGACTGGGCGGTTTGATTATCGACGCTGGAGAGGGAGTCATCCAGGATTAAAATGGGCGCATCCACCAGCAAGGCGCGGGCTAGAGCCACCCGTTGCCGTTGCCCGCCCGAAAGGGTGATCCCCCGCTCCCCGACGAGTGTGTCATAACCTTTGGGGAAATTGAGGATTTCCGGGTGGATATGGGCGGCTTTGGCTGCTAGCTCCACTTCCCAATCTTCCGCTTCCGGTTTGCCGTAGCGGATATTGTCACGGACCGTGGCGCTGAACAGAAAGCTCTCCTGGGGTACATAGGCGATGGCCTGGCGCAGGGATCCCAGTTGAATTTGGGTGATATCCCGGCCATCCAAAAACAGTTGCCCCGGCTGAATTTCCAGCAGATGGGGAATCGCATTGGCGAGGGTGGATTTGCCAGCTCCAATCGGCCCGACAATCGCTACCATCTGGCCCGGTTCAATGCGAAACTGCAACTGATCCAAAGCCGGGGTCTTGGCGTCAGCAAAAGAGAAGGTCAGACCACGGGCTTCGATCTGGCCGCGCACGCTTTCCGGCAGCAGCGGCAAAGCCGTTGGGGCATCTTGAATCGTGGGTTCTACCGCCAGCAGGGCATCGATCCGCTCCAGGCTCACCTGCCCCCGTTGATAGGCGGTGATGGTAAAGCCCAGCAGAGCCGTTGGGAAAACCAGCCGCTCGATGTAGAGAGTCAGGGCGGAAAAATCGCCGATCGTCAGCACACCTGAGGCAATTTGTGGCCCTCCCACCGCCAATAACACCAACAAGCTGAGGCTGACCAAGGCCACCAGAGAGGGGAACAGGAGGTTGCGGGTCAGGGCTAGGCGCAAGTTGGCCTGTAAAAGCTGTTGATTTTGGCGGCGAAATTCCGCTTGTTCGTGGTGTTCCTGGCCGTAGACCTTGATCAGGGTGATGCCGTTTATATCCTCCTGAATCAAATCGCTCAGCTCCGCCAACCGCTGTTGCACCCGCAATTGTTGCTGTTGTAGCCGGGCACTGGTTAGCTTCACCAGCACCAGCATCACCGGAAACACCGACAGGGCCAAGGTGCTCAGGCGCGGATTAATCCAAAACATGGCCGGCAAGGTGGTGCCATAGGCAAAGATGGTGTTGGCCAAATTGAGCAGGGCAAATCCGAGTAGCCGCCGGATATTTTCCACATCGCTGGTAATGCGGGTAAGGATATCGCCAATGGTCTGCTGCGCAAAGTAGGAGGGTTGCAGGGTGAGCAAATGTTCGAAGATCGCTTGTTTGAGGTGAAACTCCACCTGCCGACCCACCCCAAACATCCAGACTCGCGAGGCGATGCGGATCCCCATCATCAGGCTGGAGACAACCAACACCGTCAGGGCATAAAGGACAATGCGCTGAGCCTGCAAAGAGGCCAGATTTTGGCTCAGATCATCGATCACCAGCTTGATGTACCAGGGCAGAAAAACCCCAAAGCCGTTCACCAACATCAGGGATCCAATCCCCAAAGCCACTTGCCGTTGGTAGGGGCGCAGGTAGTGGGCCAGTTGCTGTAAATGGGATCTGGATCGGGCCAATTGCTTACTTACTCCCTGCGTCTTCTCTCACTCTAGCGCTGAGCCGGATCCCCCCGGTAGGGATCTATCTGGGTTCTCTAGAGGCGATCCCCGGTCAGACGCAGGAAGACATCTTCTAGGTTGGCTTTGCGGCGCAACAGTCGGCTCGGCTGTTCATCTTCAACGCGATGGAAAAAAGATTGCGGATCGGTGCTGGGCAAGACCACCAAAAAACCGGTGCTGAAGGGGCGCCACCACATCCCCGCCCGTTCTGCCAACGCTTCTATCCGCTCCGCCGGGATCCCTTCCACCTCCAAAACCTCCTGCCCCACCACCCGTTCGATCAGCTGGGCTGGAGTGCCCCGATCCACAATTTGCCCCTGCTGCATCAACAACAGCCGGTCGCACAACCGTTCTGCCTCGTCCATGTAGTGGGTGGTGAGCAACACCCCCCGCCCCGCCTGCCGCAGTTGGGTCACCAATTTCCAAAAGTCTTGGCGGGCATCGGGATCCAATCCGGTGGTGGGCTCATCCAAAAAGACAATTTTCGGGTTGTTCAACAATGCCCGTGCCAGCACCAACCGCCGTTTTAATCCGCCGGAAAGCTCCTCTACGTTGGCCTTTTCTCGCCCGAGCAAGCTTACTTGCTCCATCACCTCCGCCACCCGATGGTTGGCCTCACGCCCGATGAGGCGACAATGGCGGGCAAAGCAGATCAGGTTCTCGTAGACATTCAAGTCTGGATCCAGGTTGTCATCTTGGGTAACCACGCCCATTTGGCGGCGGGCCAAGGATCCCTGAGTGTGGATATCGAGGTGATCCAGGCGGACAAATCCCTGTGTGGGCACCACCATGCCGTAGAGCATACCCATAGTGGTACTTTTGCCGGCTCCATTCGGCCCCAGCAACCCCAGCACCTCGCCCGTATCCAGGGTGAGTTCTACGCCGCGTACCACTTCCACGTTGGTATAAGTTTTGTGCAAATCGTGAGCAACCAACATGGGTGGAGGAATAAAAACACTTGACTAGGCTACAATCAGGCGGCTAAGAATGCCCACCCATCCAAAGCCGCTGATGGTCGTTACATGCTCGGCGACCCTGTTTGTTGCGCTTGCCATTCCATCCAAGCTTTTAGCTTGCCGGGGTTCAGCAAACCCAAGGGATCCGTGCGTTTTTTCAGTTCCAATTGTTGGTTGCGGTTGCTGGCATCTTTCTTCTGTAGGCTATCGAGGGTGAAATCGTGGCAATCGTGGACATGCACCCCTTGATCCCGATGGATTTGCATGATCTCCCGCAGGCGAGCTTCGCTGGTATAGCGCACCAACTGACCGCCGAGGGCGGTGACTTTGCCATTCAGACGCAGGTACTCGATGTGGATCATCATCTCTTCCGCCAACGTTCTGTAGAGGTATTCCATCGCCTTGAGGTCCGGATCGGCAGGGAAGAGGCAGTCGATGTAGGTCAGGCTGGGATCCGCAGTGCGGGCATGCAAGGTGGTGTGATTGTAGCCATATTCCATTAGGGTGATGCCCTTACCGGTTGAGGATGTCGTCCCGCCGACGCAAACGGCAGCCGGCTTGGTATAGGTGATTTGGCCTCCCCACTCCTTGACCAAATCCGCCAGCGGTTCCAAGGAGTTTTCGGCGATTAGCAATAGGGCCGCATGGGATCCCTCTGGTAGATAGGGCTTAAGGGCGACAAAGTAGCTGGGGATTGGCCAGGCATGGAGGCTGATCATCCGCTTGACGATGCCGTCCGACTCTCCCAACCGCTGACAGAAACGGGCCGACTGCATAAAATCATCGAAGACCACAATGCACTCCGCCCAGGGATAGGCCATGCCCAGGGGCATTTCCATCTCGGTGATGATACCGTTAACCCCCCAAGCGTGACTGACCTGATGCACAGCCTCCCCGCGTAGCTCTAAGATTTGCGGCTCGGCTTCCATGGTGACCACCTGCAGACCGAGGATATTGCCCCGTTCCCGTAGCACCCCGTAGGTAATGGAGCCAATGCCACCAAACCCACCGGAAACAAATCCTCCCACCGTGGCCGTCCGAAAGGTAGAAGGAGCCATGCGCACCTCCCACCCCGTTTTGCGGGCCTCTTTTTCCATGGCCATCAGTTTGACTCCCGGCTGAACCCGCATGATTCCCCCTTTCGTCCAGAGAATCGACTGCATGCGGGTTATATCCAGCACCACACCGCCTTCTAGAGGTACGGCTTGTCCATAGTTGCCGGTACCGGCACCACGGGGGGTGAGGGGGATCCGATGACGGACACAGGCTTGGATGATGCGAATCACCTCGGCTTCGCTGGTGGGGAAATAGACAATATCCGCCCGCTTGCCAGCCAGTTTCTCGCTCAGAACCGGGCTAAAGGTATGCCAGTCGATGGACAGCTTGCTCAGTTGTTGCGGCTCGGTGGTGCAAGGGATCCCTTCTAGCTCCTCCTGCAGGGCGGTCAGGGCAGTAGAGCGCTCAGAGATCTTGAAATCTGCGGGACGGAGTCCTGGGGTCATGGGATCCCACCGTGAATGTCAGTTTTTGGTCGCATAAAATGCGGTGGAGACACAGTAGAGGATCCCCGGCTGAACTTTTGTAGCTTTCAAAACAGGATGGATTCAGGATGGATTAGACAGGGGTGGGCAGCGGCTCCGGGTGGCTGAGGCTGGGGAGCTGTTGCAATTGCGGTTGTTGAGGGCGGATCCCCATGGCCTGACGCATCAATGCCGGTTTGAGCAATGGCAGAGAGTCCAGGCTCCACAATCCAAGGCGACGCAAGATCAGCAGCAGCCCGTTCCGGTTGGAGAAGAGGCGATTGGCAGTATCGGTTCCGAACAGGACAAGTTCGTTTTCTGGGCGGCGACAGCGCTCGTAGGCCTGCAGTAGGGCCGGAGCACCGGGATCCCTGCCCGTGGTTTTCGCCTCGATCAGCAGGGCGGTCAAAGCGGCCACATCCCTCATGCCCAAATTCACCCCTTGCCCCCCTACCGGGTGGGTGGTGTGGGCGGCATCCCCAACTAAGGCCAGCCGGGATCCGATATAGGTTTGGGCATGGGATCGCTGCGGTTCGTAACAAGCCCTGGGGGAAGCCGCCAGCAAAGCCCCCAACTGGGAGCCAAAGGAGGGCTGAATGGCCTGTAAAAACTCCTCCTCCGGCAGGCTCATCAATCGCTCTCGGTCTGACTGTCGGGCGGTCCAAACCACACAACTTCGGTGCGGATCGGGGGTGGGCAAAATGGCGAAGGGGCCACTGGGCTGAAACCGTTCGTAAGCCACTTGGGCATGGGGCAACTCGTGGGTAAGGGTGGAAACAATGCACACCTGCCCATAGCCCCAACGGGATACCGGGATCCCCGCCCATTCCCGTAGCTGTGAACGAGCTCCATCCGCCCCTACCAACACAGCGGTTCGCAGGGTGTGTCGGGATCCCTCCTGGGACAGCTCCACCTGCATATGATCGGGTCGAGCCGAAAACCCTTGCACTTGGGCTGGGCTCAAAACCGTTACGGAAGGGCACTCCCGGATCCGCTGCAACAGGGCTTTTTGGGTGATCTGGTTCTCCACGATGTAACCCAGAGCGGGCGCTTGGATCATTTCGCGGCGCAACTGAGCCACCAGTGGGCTCTCTCCATCCGAGACTTGAATGCGGTGAATGGGGGAAACCCCCCAAGACTGCATTAGAGGCCACACCCCAAGCCGTTCCAGAATACGCGCCGTTCCCAAAGCCAGCGCACTGGCGCGTCCATCCGGCCCGACCCCCTGACCCAGATCGCGGCTTTCGATCAATGCGACTCGGATCCCAGCTTGACCCAGAGCAACTGCCAGGGTGGATCCCACCATACCGGCCCCTACAATTCCCACATCACAATCCAAGTCAACAGAATAGGTGGAGACCGTTGAGGAGACGGAGAGGTGCGAAGGGATCATGGGGGATCACAGCAATGATGCTCAATTTCCATTTTAGGGGTGTTCACAGTAGGGCTGTTCACTCCTGCGGGCCAGCTGTTGCCTGAGGGGTCGAGGGTAACTCCAGCGCC
This sequence comes from Thermostichus vulcanus str. 'Rupite', assembly GCF_022848905.1. Lineage (NCBI taxonomy): Bacteria > Bacillati > Cyanobacteriota > Cyanophyceae > Thermostichales > Thermostichaceae > Thermostichus > Thermostichus vulcanus. Next base: position 38,520 of record NZ_JAFIRA010000006.1, on the reverse strand, counting down.
AGTGGCCCCAACAACCCCTTGCGATAGTCGTTCAGGATCTGCCGTGCCGCCCGTTCCAGATCCCCTTGGTAGTGCCGCTCTGCCAACTCATGCACAGCCACTTCTCCGGTTGGGATCCCTGCTGACCAACCATAGCGCTTTTGCAAAATCGCCTCTGCCTGAGGATGAACCATCCGCACGTGATCCAAAAAATGGGCTGCCACCAACTCTGGTGTGTAGGCGGCCTCGCCAATATCATCACAGATGGCCAGTTTGGTTGCAGCCTCTTGATCCGGCAACAGGGGGGGGATGATCCCCGGCGAATCCAGCAAATCCAGATCGCCACCCAAGCGCACCCAGCGCAGTTGCCGTGTCACCCCCGGTCGAGCCGCACTCTCCGCCACTCTCCGCCCCAAGAGGCGATTCAACAGGGCGGATTTGCCCACGTTGGGAAAACCTACCACCACCGCTCGAATGGCGCGAGGTCGCATCCCCCGTTGTTGGCGCCGTGCGTTGACCGATTGCCCCAGCTGCAGGATCGCCTGTTTGAGACGATTTACCCCTTCTCCCGACTGGCCATTGGTGGGATAAACCGGGATCCCTTGCCCAGTAAACCAATCCTGCCAAGCCTTGAGAGCGGAGGGATCCACACAATCCACCCTGTTCAGGGCCAAAACTCGCGGCTTTTCTCCCAACCACTGACCCAACTCTGGATGACGACTGGCCAACGGGATCCGCGCATCCAAGACCTCAATCACCACATCCACCCGCTGCAACTGTTCGCGCAACTGGCTGATGGCCTTGGCAATATGGCCGGGATACCACTGGATGGCCGGAGAACTCATGTCGCCAGAGGTTGGAAGTGAACAATCAAAAGCCAACAGAGAAGTCAAACTTAGCCTGCTCCCCGTCACAATCCCCAAAAAAGAGAGCCACGAGATCCACCGGCCAAACTGATGCTCTGCATACAGCGCCGGCTTCTCTAATCAACCCTAAGTGAGCAGATCCTCCCCAGTCGGATCCCTGCTGAGGTGGATCCCGTGTCATCATCAGTGCAAAGTCTCTCTCTATGGCATTCACGTGACCAGTTTGTTGCAACTTCTCATCTATGGTCTGGTGTTGGGCAGTATTTATGCCTTGGGGGCCATTGGGGTATCCCTCACGTTTGGCATTTTGCGCTTTGCCAATTTTGCCCATGGCGACTTGATGACTCTTGGGGCTTACTTCGGCCTCAGCTTTGTGTCCTTGGGTTGGCCCATCGGGGTGAGCTTGATCCCGGCAGCGCTGGCCACGGTACTCTGTGCCGTTGTGATTGACCAATTGATCTATCGGCGTTTACGTCGGGAAGCCCCGGTGATTTTGCTCATCTCCTCTTTTGGCACAGCCTTGATTTTGCGCAGCTTGGTGCAAATTATTTGGGGGCCCAACAATCAAGTGTATCGCAGCAGCCTTCAACTACCTTGGCGGTTTTGGGGGCTACGACTCAAACCCGACTGGGCGGTCATCTTGCTCGGGACAGCCCTGTTGGTGGTGGCGCTGCATTTCTTCCTGCAACGCACCCGAGTGGGCAAAGCGATGCGAGCCATGGCTGACAATTTTGATTTGGCCAAGGTCACTGGCATTGATACGGAGAGCATTATCCTCTGGACCTGGGCCATTGGCGCCATTTTGGCCTGTGCGGCGGGCATGTTTCTGGGCATGGATACCCGTCTGCACCCCACCATGGGCTGGCGGCTGTTGTTGCCGATCTTTGCGGCGACGATCTTGGGAGGGATTGGTCGTCCGTATGGGGCGATCGCAGGGGGCTTGGTGATCGGCGTGGCGGAGGAACTCTCGACGTTGGTGATTAGCCCTGCCTACAAGACGGCGGTGGCCTTTGCCATTTTGGTGCTGATGCTGATCATTCGGCCCACCGGACTGTTTGGAGGACGTGCCTGATGCTGAGCTATGGCATTTTCTTTTTAATTTTGGTCGGGATCTACGGCGTGCTGGTGTTGGGCCTGAATTTGCAGTGGGGCTACGCGGGCATGTTCAACATTGGGGTCGGGGCTTTTTTTGCGGTAGGGGCTTATGCCAGTGCCATTGTGACCACTCCCCTCACCAGCGATCACTTGGGTGGGTTTGGCCTGCCCTTTTGGGTGGGGTTTCTCACGGCTTTGGCAGCAGCGGGATCCATCGCCTTCTTAATTGGCCTCATCACCCTCAAGCTCCGCTCTGACTACCTAGCCATTGCCACCATCGGCATCGCTGAGATCATCAGCCAAATCCTGAAAAATGAGGGCTGGCTGACCAATGGGGTACGGGGCATTACCCGCATTCCTCGCCCCTTTCGCGGTTGGATCCCAGGGCAAGATACGCTGCTCTACCTGGGGTTGGTGCTGCTGATTTTGCTGGTGGTGTACTGGGGCAGTGAGCGGGCCTATCGCTCCCCCTGGGGCCGGGTGCTGCGGGCAATTCGGGAGGATGAACCGGCTACCCTGGCGGCGGGCAAGAGTGTGCTGAAATTTCGCTTGCAGGCGTTTGTGCTCGGATCCATGGTAATGGGATTGGCGGGAGCCCTCTACGCCCATTTTGTCAATTTCATCAGCCCGGAGGCGTTTCAGCCGGAGTTTGCCACTTTTATTGTTTGGGTGATGTTGATCGCGGGGGGCAGTGGCAACAATCGCGGGTCTCTGTTAGGAGCACTGGTGATTTGGGGGGTGTGGTCGGGGAGTGAACTGTTGACCAACCGCTTGCCGGCTCAATGGACGACGCGGGCTGGCCCACTGCGCATTTTGCTCATTGGGATCCTCCTCCAGGTAATTCTTCTGACTCGCTCCCAAGGACTGTTGCCAGAACGCCCGCCGAAGCCGATTCTGTCGGCATCAATGGGCCAGAGGCAGGATCTCTCCCACAACCAGGATCCAGCAGGGTAGGATTGGGGCGACTCAAACCATTGTTGATGTGTCCCAGACAACCTAACCCCCACCACTATGATGTCGCACCCCAGGGAAACTGACCCGTCGTTAGACTTCAACCCAGAGGTTTCCGCTGGCCATCCAGGGATCCCGGCGACTCCGATCAAAGAAGGCTATGCCCGACCGGATCAGTACTTTAACCGGGAGCTGAGCTGGATTGAATTCAACGCACGGGTTTTGCATGAGGCTCTAGATGAGCGCACGCCACTGCTGGAACGGTTAAAATTTCTGGCTATTTTCGAGACCAACCTGGATGAGTTTTTTATGGTGCGGGTGGCGGTGATTCGCCGCCAGTTGGAAACGGGCGTTTTGACCTTGACCCCGGATGGCCTCACCCCGCAGCAACAGTTGCGGCAGATCTCGCAGCACCTACGGCCCCTGATTCAAAAGTTGCACACTTGCTTCCGACAAGATCTGTTGCCCAAGCTGGCGGAACAGGGGATCCACATCCGCGAGTTTTCAGATCTGGCGGAGTCGGAACGGCAGGAGCTGCGGGATTACTTTGAGAGCCGCTTGTTTCCGGTCCTCACGCCTTTGGCGGTGGACCCAGGGCATCCGTTTCCTTATATTTCCAATCTCAGCCTGAGTCTGGCAGTGGTGGTACGGGATCCAGAAACCGGCAAGGAACATTTTGCCCGTGTGAAAGTGCCCAATACCTTGCCCCGCTTTGTTCCGCTCAAGGATGGGCTGAGCTTTGTACCGCTGGAGCAGGTGATTGCCCACAACCTGGAGTCGTTGTTCGTCGGCATGCAGGTGCTGGAATACTATCCCTTCCGCATTACCCGCGATGCTGATCTGGAAATCCAAGAGGATGAAGCCGATGATCTGCTCTCAGCCATTCAGGAGGAACTGCGCAAACGTCGCTTTGGTTCGGTGGTGCGGATGGAGATCGCCAGGCACACCCCAGCGGCGATCCGGCAGCGGCTAAGTGAAGAGATGCGCCTCGACAGCGACTCGGTGTATGAGGTGGATGGCCTTCTGAATATGGGGGGATTAATGGCTTTTATGAGCCTGGATCGTCCCGATTTGAAGGATCCCCCTTGGGGAGCAGTCAGCCCCATTCGCCTGCGCACACCCTCGGTCAGCGAGGAGCCGGTGGATATCTTCTCGATTATCCGGGAGGGGGATCTGCTGGTCCACCACCCCTACGATTCCTTCAGTGCTAGTGTGGAGCGCTTCTTGGAAGAGGCAGCCAATGACCCGCAGGTGCTGACCATTAAACAAACTCTCTACCGCACTTCCGGCGATTCTCCGGTGGTGGGATCCCTGATCCAGGCGGCAGAAAACGGCAAACAGGTGGCGGCACTGGTGGAGCTCAAGGCCCGCTTCGACGAAGAAAACAACATCCTCTGGGCCAAAAAGCTGGAAAAAGCCGGGGTACATGTAGCCTATGGACTACCAGGGCTGAAGATCCATTGCAAATTGGCTTTGGTGGTGCGGCAAGAAGGGGGATCCCTGCGGCGGTACTTGCACATTGGCACCGGCAACTACAACTCCAAAACGGCCCGCATCTACACCGATCTGGGCCTGTTTACCTGTGATGAGACCTTAGGCAACGATGTGACGGAGTTGTTTAACCTGCTGACGGGCTATTCGCGGCAACGGCAATTCCGTAAGCTGTTGGTAGCCCCCAGAACCCTTCGTCAAGGGATGGAAGCCCTGATCCGACGAGAGATACGACATGCTCAAGCGGGCAAAACCGCCCGAATCATTGTCAAGGTGAATTCCTTGGTGGATCCGCAGATGATCCAGGTGCTCTACGAAGCCAGCCAAGCGGGGGTAGAGATCGACTTGATCGTGCGGGGGATGTGTTGCCTCAAACCGGGGATCCCGGGCCTGAGCGAACGAATTCGGGTGATCAGCATTATTGGGCGGTTTCTGGAGCATTCCCGCATTTTTTATTTTCACAACGATGGCCAGGAAGAATATTTTATAGGCAGTGCTGACTACATGACTCGCAATTTGGACCGACGGGTCGAGGTGGTCACCCCTGTGGAGGATCCCTTGTTGCAGCAGGAGTTGAAAGCCATTTTGGAGATCTGCTTGAGCGATAATCGACAAGCTTGGGAACTGCACGCCGATGGTACCTACGTTCAGCGGCAACCGCAGGCAGGAGAAGAGGTACGCTCTACCCACCAACGCCTGATGGAACGGTCAGCCAGCCGCATTTAGGGTAAAGATCCTTTGATGATTTTTCTAAAAAATCCAACGAAAACAAAAAAGGGGATCCTGCCTCAGCCAGAGGGGATCCCTTTCTTTTCCAATTGGCTCGAATTATTTTAATTAACTCTAAAGTTCTCAAGACTGAGCCGCTTTAGCAGCCTCAGCTTCTTCTTCCCCCAACGCAATCACCCGCTCGGTGGCTTCCAAAGAAGATTGCAGACTCTCTAATCGTTGACGGCTAGAACGATTCAAACCTGCTTCGATCCCCTTCACCAACAGCTGATCCAAGGAGAACATCCCTCCACCATTCACAGTAAAAGCCAAGAAGATAGCCGCATAAATGGCCGATAGCTCCAGGTAAGGAACGCTAAAGCCTGCCACCTTGATGTGATGAAACATGGCCACAGCCATCGTGCTCAACAGACCAAAAGCTGCCACTCGGGTCAACAACCCCAACGCCACCATCGGAGCCGCGATCAACTCGGTGAAAGCAGCCACATACGCAAAAAAGATCGGGAAAGGCAACCCGATGACTTCAACGTAAGCTACCGCAAAGCCCTCGATATCTGCCAATTTGTCTAGGCCGTTATGAATCATGAATAACCCCGCCACCACCCGCAAAACGGCCCAACCGAGTTGAGACCAGCGCGGGGCAACGCTGTCGTGGCGCAAAGCCGAAGCAAGCAGCACCGGAAACTGCTGAATAAGTGCCATGAGATGAAACCTGCAATGCAAAGATAGCAACTATTGTAACGATTCTAAATTTCTGTAACAAGCTCAATGGCCTGATCTCCAGGGATCCCGGGATCCGGGTCGCCACCCCCTGATGTGATGCAAATCACGCATCCAAAGAGAATGGCCGCCGTACTCCCTATAGAAGCCAGACAGGGTTGGGATGAAACACTTCCCCTTCGCCCTTGGCTTTTCACCCTCATCGACAACCCTCTTCAGGAGATCGGTACATGATTTCTAAGTCTTTCTTGGCTCTGGCCGCTCTGGCCACCCTCTTGATGGCCAATCCAGGTTTTGCTCAAGCCTATGGTCAGGCCAGCAACAGCTCCAGCACCCCTAGCAGTGAGTGGAAGCCTCAAAATCCTGAGCAAAATCAATCCGCTCTGCGTCAGCTGGTTCAGGAGGCTCACAGCTCCAAAAAGAATTGATGCCCGGAGCAGAACACAACCTGAGTTCAGACTGGATCCCAGCTTAGCACCTTCTCAGTAAACTCTTCACTCACCCACAGTTTGTACTCAAACCCTTCTCAGGCTGGACTCGTTTAATCAAATCATGACGAGGAAAGAGAACTTCACTCCTCACCTCAACCTCACCTCTCACCCTACTCTCAAGGAGATTTGACCATGAATACCGTTACCCGTATTGCTTTCGGCCTTCTGTCGGCTGTTGTGTTGGTGAATGGCTCTGCTTCTCTGGCCAGTGCTGCCACCTCCACCCTGCGCGCGCTGCAAATTCAAGCCAGCCAAACCCGTGACAACGGTGGCAACTTTGACGTGGATACCGCTAGAGTTCAACCCGAATTGCGCGCCAGCTTGATCACCGATAGCCCGATTATGGAACCCGGCCAATCCTCCCGCATCCGTGCACTGGTGCAACAGGCTCGTAATAGGGGTTCTGTGCGCGACTGAGTTGGAATTTCACCCCAAACAGTCATGTGAATAGTTGAATTCATGTTGGATCCCCTTGCTACGGCAGGAGGGTTTTCCTACGCATCATTCCCCTGTCTCTGCATAGGTTACAAACTTGAGGTTGGATTGAGTCCACACACTGAATCCACTTCAAGCGGGTCAGTTGATCCGTTCCTTGAGGGTGTTTTGTTCTCTCCTGTCGCTCTTCATTCTTTTCTTGCATCCAACCTAATCGCCACAGGTGAGAGTGAAGGAATTTATCAGCCAGAGGACGCGGCATCACTATCGAGTGATACGGCTCTGGGAAGAGCCGGCAGCAGGATTGATGAAACGGGTGAGTTCACCACCTAAGCCACCACCCTCAACCTGGAAAGACCCCTCGATGGAGGAGGAGTCTACATGCGAACCAATCTCGCCTGTTTCTGCGGCTTCTAGAGGGCACTAGTAGGCTGTGTTCCATACAAAACGTTGGCGGGAGAGAGAATGGGGGATCCCTCTCCCAGAAGGCTCAAATTACTTCACTTTGACAGTAGCACCAGCCTCTTCTAGCTTCTTCTTAATTTCGTTGGCTTCCTCTTTGGCCGCCCCTTCCTTAACGGCTTTGGGAGCAGCTTCCACGAGGTCTTTGGCATCTTTCAGCCCTAAGCCTGTCAACTCGCGCACCACCTTAAGAATGGCGATCTTCTTATCAGCGGGGACAGCCTCAAGAATGACATCAAAGGCCGTTTGTTCTTCTACAGGCTCAGCTGCTGCTGCTGGAGCTGCTGCTGCTGCTGCCACGGGAGCAGCCATCATCATGCCACCGGCGGGGGCTGCAGCACTGACGCCGAATGCTTCTTCGATGGCTTTCACCAATTCCGAAGCTTCCAACAAGCTCAGGGCTTTCAGGTCTTCGAGGATTTTTTCAACGCGCTCAGAAGCCATGGTGTTGTTCTCCTTATGGGTAACTTGGGTGTGACTTGTGCTCTAGGGTGGGAATTGGACAAGTGTCCGGTGTGGGTTCACGATCCGTTTCAACTGATGGACGATGTTAGGTCTGACAGTGGAACGGAAAGGTAGGGGATGTGCAAGGAATCCCCCTAAGCGGCCTCTTTGTCGGCAATGGCCTGAATGGCCCGTCCCAGTGAAGCTGGGATCTCGTGGATGCCACGCGCCACCTGGGTAGGCACGGCATTGAGTCCAACGGCCAACTTGGTTGCCACCGAGTTGAGGCCGCCCGCTACTTGGGCCATCAACACCTCTTTGGGGGGTAGATCGGCGATGGCTTTGGCCTGATCCAATGTCAGGGACAGCCCCTCAATGCCCGCACCCCGGAACTCGGTTTTCTTGGTTTGCTTGGCGAAATCCTGATAGGTCTTCAGGGCGGCTGAAATATCCCCCCGAATCAAGATAAAGGCCGATGGCCCTGCCAAGAAGGGTTGAATCCCTGCCCAAGCTTTTTGGTCGGCGATGGCCCGCCGCATTAGGGTATTTTTGACCACCATGCACACAGAATCCGACTTGCGTAACTCTGCCCGCAGCTGGTTCATTTCCGAAACAGTCAGCCCCTTGTAGTCGATCACCAGCACCATTTGGCTGGCTTGCAGCAGGGATCGTACTTCATCGACGACCTCCGCCTTCTTCGCTACAGGTTGCTTGCCCATGCGCTCACCTCCTGATTTGAATGGATGAACCTGTGTGTTGCTCCATTTGGGGGTGGATCCCGGTCGCTCAAAACAGAATGCGTCCCAGCCGAAGCCAAGACGCATTGAGGCGAGAACAGACAGAACAAGAACCCGCAAAGGATCCCTCTGCACTCCACTCAAACCTCGGCAGGACATTAAGCCTGTGGGCACCTGCTGTCTTCGGCTCGATGATTCGACTGTAGGAAGCGTGTTCTGTCTCGGGTCTCCTAATTCACCAATCCAAACTCAAAAGCAACAGTCTTTAACCTACCGCAACCCTGAACCTGGCTCAGCCTTTAGGCTGCCAATTTCAGGTCTCGCAGGGCATTGATATCAACCTCGATTGAGGGCCCCATTGTAGCAGAAACATGCAAGGTTCGCCAATACTTGCCCTTGGCCCCCGAGGGACGGTTGCGATCAATTGACTCTTGCACCGCTTTAAGGTTCTCCAGCAGAGCCTCCACTGGGAATTTGCACTTGCCGAACATCATATGCACGATGCCGGTGCGATCAGCCCGATATTCCAATTTACCGGCCTTGAATTCACGAATTGCCTGGGTCAAATCCGCAGTAACAGTCCCTCCCTTGGGAGAAGGCATCAGGCCACGCGGCCCCAACAACCGACCCAACTTGGCCACCTGTGGCATGACATCAGGAGTGGCAATCAACAGGTCAAAATCCATCATGCCTTTGCTGATTTCGTCGATGAGTTCCTCGTAGCCCACCAGATCGGCACCTGCATTTTGAGCTTCTGTCACTTTTTCACCACGGGCGATCACCGCTACCCGGATCTCTTGGCCGGTGCCCTTGGGTAGAACCACCGTGGTTCGCAGTTGTTGGTCGGCATATTTGGGATCGATGCCGAGGCGGATATGGACTTCTGCCGCTTCTTCAAATTTGGCGGTGGCGGTCTCCTTCATCAGGGCCAAGGCCGCCTCAGGGGCATAGGCAATGGGCTTCACTTTCTCCCGCAAAGCCTGCATACGTTTGGAAATCTTTCGAGCCATAGTTTCTCCTTGGGGTGCTAGCGAGAATGTCTCTCCCCCACAATGGTTTGTTTGAATAATCTAACAATTGAACAACGGTGGACGGAAAGCCATTCAACCTCAATCGGCTACCGTCACACCCATGCTGCGGGCGGTGCCAGCGATGATCTTCATGGCCGCTTCCACATCATTGGCATTCAAATCCGGCAGCTTCTGCTCGGCAATCTGACGCAACTGAGCTTGGGTTAGGGATCCCACTTTGGTTTTGTGGGGCTCACTAGAACCCGACTCAATGCCAAGAGCCTTTTTAATCAACACGGATGCGGGCGGTGTTTTGAGGATGAAGGTAAAGCTGCGATCCTCAAAAATGGAGATCTCAACCGGTACAACCATCCCCGACTGATCCGCCGTTTTGGCGTTATATTCTTTGCAGAAGGCCATGATGTTGACCCCGTGCTGACCCAGTGCTGGGCCGATCGGGGGTGCGGGGGTGGCTTTGCCCGCTTGAATGGCCAGCTTGACCACTGCCACCAATTTCTTTGCCATGGAACGCTGTTACACCTCTTTTCGCACTTGACCAAACTCTAATTCTACCGGGGTATCGCGCCCGAAAATTGAGATCAGAGCCTTTAGCTTGCCTCGTTCTGGGCTGACTTCTACCACCTCGCCGTAGAAACCCTGGAATGGGCCTGATAGCACCTCAATTCGATCCCCAGCGGCCATATCGATTTTGAGAGGCACTTCCTCCACCTCGACACTGCTGAAGATACGCTGAATCTCCCCGTGGCTTAGGGGACGGGGGGTGACATGCCCGCGACCGCGACCGTAGGCGCGTTTCTCTTCGGTGCCGACAAAATTGATGACGTTTGGGGTACTTTTCACCACCATCCAAGAATCATCGTTCATGTCCATGCGCACCAGTACATAGCCAGGGAAAACTTTTTCCTCTTGCTCTTGGCGTTTGCCAGCCCGATCCAGCTTGAACCCCAGCCGCTTCGGGATCACCACCTCCACAATTTGATCCGCCACATCCAGAGCGGCAGCCCGCTGCATCAGGGTGCTTTTAACCTTGTTTTCACAACCTGAAGCCACCTGCACGGCATACCAACGTAAGGTGCGCGGACTTTGCCCCTCAGCCTCTGAGGATTCAGGTGCCCTATCATACACTTCGTGGTGCTCCGGCTCTAGGCTCATCACCTATCTTCCTCCGCCTGATTGATTTCGATCCGTACCTGCGCTTGTCTATCCTGTATCTATCCCGTACCTATGGTGACAGGGATGCCCCTGAAATAGCCAATTAGGCCAAAATTAGACCAGTTAGAACAATTGAATCGCTATCCAGCTAAACAGTTGATCGACCAAGTAAATAAAGGAGGCAAAAGCCAGCACAATCAGCAAAACGCCCACTGATTCACTGATCAGTTGCTGACGACTCGGCCACACAATTTTGCCCAATTCCTCACGGGTCTCTTTCACAAAGCCCAGAATCCCTTTGGATTCAGCGGAACTTTCTTTAGAGTTGCCCCGGCTAGAGGGATCCAGACGTTGCTCCGTATCGACTTTGCTAGAAGGGGTGCTCTTGACCACAGCAGTACTCTCCTGATGGATCCCAAACGACGCACCGGATCTGAGCGTACTCAGGATCGGCTTTGCGATCCTAACAGAATTTATTGGGGATGGGATCCCATTTAAGGCGTCGTTGGGGGCTCAGGCCGCAAAGACCCGGGAGAAAGTTGTAGGGGGCGGCGACGGGATTGATTGAATTGCTCCACGGCAGCATCAAGTCCAGCCGTGCTATCCCAGCGGGAGGCCGCATTTTGGTTGGAGAGAAAGTCGGCAGCGCGAAACAGATCGTTCATGTCAATGCTGCTGCCATCGAACAAGTTGGTATTGCCATCGCGGCGAATGGCATCGTTAACGTTCTCGTTTTGAGCCAAGGCAGGTGTAGGGCTGGCCAGAATCTGACCCATGGAGATCCCTAGGAGAACCACCGCCAAAGGGATCCCGTACAAACCAATACAAGATGGGTTAGATAGATGGTTTCTGCGCATCGGTGGGTTCCTCCACATCCACAGCATCTGTTCTCTCCCCGGCCAACCCAGTCTCCAATAGGTGTTGTTCTTGGGGAGTGAGGGAGCGTTTGGCCAACAGATCAGGTCGCCGCTGCCAAGTGCGAATCAACTGCTGCTGCTGACGCCAACGGGCAATGGCCTGGTGATCCCCTGAGAGCAGCACATCCGGCACCCGATGGCCCTGAAACTCCGGCGGACGGGTGTACTGAGGGTACTCCAACAACCCGGACTCGAAGCTCTCGCTCTTCAGTGAGTCTACCTTACCGACTGTGCCTGGCAAGAGCCGCACCACGCCGTTGATTAAAGCTAGGGCAGGAATCTCTCCCCCCGTGAGTACAAAGTCCCCCAAAGAAATCTCACGGGTAGCCAGATTTTGGCGAATCCGCTCATCAAAGCCTTCGTACTGGCCACAAATGAGAATCAACTGCGCCTTCTGGGCCAACTCCCGTAATACCTCCTGGTTAAGGGGCTGCCCCTGGGGAGTGAGCAAAATGATCTCGTAGGGATCCCAGCGGGGTAGGGATCCCACGGCAGCGAAAAAAGGCTCTGGTTTGAGCACCATACCCACCCCACCCCCGTAGGGCTCATCATCAACACGGCGGTGTTTATCGGTGGCGAAGTCCCTCGGGTTGATGCAATTCACCTGAGCAATGCCTTGCTGCAAAGCCTTCCCCAGCAGCCCAATTTGCAGAGGAGCCTCGAAGAAGTCTGGAAACAGGGTGATGATATCGAGACGCACAAGTTACAGGCCAAAAACTTGTCAGGATTCTTTACTCTGCCTGATCCGCATTGGAAGTTTTGGAAGGTGGAGAAGTAGGATCCGTGCGCAGCCGCTCCAGATCTAGGCGCAACGACTCAATTTGGTGGGTCAACTCCATCAACTCAGCAATCTCTTCTTTTGAGATGGGCGTCGAGCTGACTGTACTGGAAACAGGGGGGGCAGAAGTCGGTGGCGAGCTAGAAGCAACTTCGCTAGGAGTGCTGATGGGAGTTTCGCTATCCGGGGCTGTAGAGGGAGCATTGGCAGTGGCATCCTTAAGGCCCTCCAGATAGCGAATCGCCTCTTGCTCGGTCAGCTCTCCCTTTTGCTCCAACTCCTCTGCTAGCTGTCCCAAATCCATCGACAGACGGTTTAGATTTTCCGTGCGCTTTTCTGGATCTTGGAGAATCTCAACCAGAGCGGTGGCTGTGCCATAGAAGATGTGGCGGGCACGGGTAAACCAGTCAGAAGAGTTAGAACTCATGGCAGCAGAGATCCTTTCAATTCTGAACCGATTCTAGGCGATAGCCCTTCCCCGGTCTCTAAATCGGGAGAAGTCAACAGCCCCATAGTCCTCACCGCCGTCCTGCTAAATCAGCTATGAGAATCAAAATAAATATTAAGTAAATCTAAAGAAAGATGGAACTTTGATGACCGATCGTGCATGGTATGTGGGTGTGGTTCTGAATCCATGAAGATTTGCGAGGTGGTATGCAAAGCTACGCACAAACTAATCTGCAGCTCTTCAACCAAGTACTCCAACAGAACTATAGCTTGGAAGACTTGCAACAACTAGCAAAAGCCTATCGAGTTACAATTGAGCTCTTTACGGGCATGTTTCGGCCTTCCGGCAAAACCTTTGTTGCTCACCTCGTTGGCACTGCGAGTATCCTTGCTTCCCTCAATCTATCCATTGATGTTGTCATAGCTGGTTTACTTCATGCCGCTTATGCTAATGGAGACTTTGGTGTTGGGGGCCGAAAAGGTATCACACCCGCTAAGCGTTTCTATCTTCAGTCTCGATTGGGGAATAGAGTTGAGTCCTATATTGAACAGTATGCAAAACTCAAGTGGGATCCCGATGCCCCTGCAAGACTTTTGAGTCGGATGGAAGAACTTGACCAAAAAGATAAAGATGTGCTTTTAATTCGATTGGCAAACGAGCTTGAGGAATATCTTGATTGCGGCATGGTCTACAATGGAATGGAAAAGGGTCAGCGATACTTGAAACACGATAGTATTGCAATTAGGAATTTAGCTCTTGAGCTGGGTTTTCCGATATTGGCTCAGTCTCTATTTGAGGCTATAGAGTTCAATGAGCATACCTCTATTCCTCTTGAGCTTTGTAATCTTGCAGAAAAGTCATCTTCCACGCTCCTGCTTCCGAAGTCTCTGCAGATGAGGCCGTTTGATCGGGTGATTCAACTGATCAGATATCAGTCAAGAAAGTTTTACAAATTACCTCAGAAATTGAAGAGGGTTTTTAGTGTCCTCTTGCCCGGACTAAGTTCTCAATAAATAGGTAGGTGAATCTCCTGACTTTTTTATGGTGATAGTACTAGAATTTCCTGTTCGTGTTAGCGATGCGTAGCAGGATGCATGATGTCAACACCTGATGGGGCAAGGATCTCAGAGTACGGGATGAGCCACCTCCACCACGTTTTCGAGAGAGTCAGGTAAGGTTTGTGGTACGGGTTGGAAACTTCAGATAAACGGCTCATCCTCATGCATCAAAAAATTGTCCTGAGTTGAGCCTAAAACCTGATCCATCTCAGACTGATTACCTTTAGATTCTTTTTATAAATCAGCTCTTACTGCACTATGGTCAGCACACTAATTATTTAGGGCTGCCCACCTAACATAGGTAAAACACAAGCTCCACCCTTGGATAAAGGCGGATAGAGGTGTTTTTGTTTACGTGGATTGTGCTATGAACGGCCTTGCTTTACTGAGCAGGGTGGTTAATGTTGAAATCACTGGCTTTGTCCTTCACTGTTTATGCTAATGGGATCCTTGATCCTAAAGCTAAAAGGAACACCATACTGGCTTTTGTGTAAGTGATGTCTCAAACCCTTTCTTTGTATTTCTGGAATCCCAAACGGCGCCGGTGGAAGGGTAGGTTTGGCAAGAATCTCCCCTTCTACAGTCGCCCCAACAATTTTGGGGATCTCCTTGGCCCCCTCATTGTGGAAAGAGTATTGGCTCAAAGAGGGGTGACAAGAAAAATCCGAACCACCGGAGATCCAGACTCGGCCAATCAATCCCTCCTAACCGTAGGGTCTATCCTTCATTTTGCAAAAAATGGTGACATTATCTGGGGAAGTGGTCGCAATGGGAAAATCTCGAGCGAGGAGCATCGTTTCAGCAACCTTGACGTGAGGATGCTGCGTGGCCCCTTAACTCATGTTTTTTTGGCAGAGCGCGGCGTTTTTGCTCCTAAGATTTTTGGGGATCCTGGACTGCTAGTCGGATATCTTTTCCCGGAATATCTGGCCCTCAGAAATACTAGGATTCACAAGATCACGGTAATTGGTAACTTAAACGATAGGATTTTGAATGTTCAACCCACTATGCTCAAAAGCCCCACAGACTCACTGTCCAGCATTCTTAGGCGCATTGCCCAAAGTGAACTAGTCATCAGCTCCTCCCTCCATGGCATTGTTGTTGCTGAAGCTTTTGGGGTGCCCGTCAGAGTGCTCAAATCAAGCGCGGAGCCAAGCTTCAAGTATGAAGATTATTTCTTAGGAACCGGAAGATCCCACTATCCTTCCTACGAAACTGTTCAGGCCGCAATGGATGGACAGAGTCCGGATCCACCCGAGTATTCCGTATCAGAGATGCTTGCCGCTTTCCCCTATGAATGTTTTGAGGATACTTCAGTTTGAGCAACAGTAGGAAGCCTGTAGCATTTTCTTGGCCTGCTGCACCCCATGAAAATGCTTTTGTTGACACTGCCTGTAGAATGCTAACCCATCTGGGCATGTCTGTGTGCAACAGTAATCCTACCTTTTGGAAGACCTCAATCCAAAAGGCAGACCTCTTTGTCATCCATTGGCCTGATGCAATTTTTTGGTCGTCAAGGTCAGCGACCCAATTGTGGTTTTCAATTTTACAAGTAGTTACAAACTTAATGTTTCTGAAGTTACGGGGCACACGGGTACTTTGGTTTGTGCACAACCTTCAACCCCATGATCTCCATCCTGAGCACCACCGTGCTTGGGGTGTTTACGTGAGTGCTCTTTTGCAACTTATTGATGGGTGGATCACTCTCTCTCCCTCTACTGCTGGAGTGGTGGTTGAGCGCTACCCAGAATTGTCTAGAAAGCCTCAAGCCTTTATTTGGCATCCACCTTATTTGATCAGCTATAGCGGCAACTGTGAGCAGGCTAGGCAAGAGCTGAGTTTGACATCTTCCGCATTGATTTACGGGCATGTTGGACAGCTTAGGCCCTACAAGAAACTCGTGCCGTTGGCGGAGAGGTTTGAGCAAATCGCGCCACCTGGCTCTCAGCTTTTGATTGCTGGTTTGGCCAAGGATGGCGTTGACAGCGCACTCGCAAAGCTCTCAAACACTAGAGATGCATTAGATTTTAGACCGGGCAGCCTTACCTCAGAAGAGTTCGAACGGGTCTTGACAGCTTTGGATGTGTTCATTGCTCCCTATGGTAACTTTCTCCATTCCGGAGCGCTGATTCATGCCCTCTCCTGTGGGTGTGTGGTCGTTGCCCCAAGGGTACCGTTTACCTGCGATTTGGTCGAAGCGGTAGGGTCTGATTGGGTAATCACTTACGACGGGGAGATTTCTACGCTTACGTTGGCTAAGGCGGCTATCAGCGCTCGTTCTCTGACTGGAGAGAGGCCGGATCTATCTGCATTAGAACCCAGCGCTAATCTGGAACGTCTTGCCAATCTTCTGGTGAACATGAAGACAAGACTCCCTAAGGTAGGGGGATCCCACTGGTGCGAAGAGAAAATCCCTCCCCAAGGGCAAGTCTTAAGTAAATCTTAAGAAAGATGTACTGTTCAAGGTTGAGGCGATAGAAGTGACTTAGCTTTGTGCCGAGCAATTCGCTGGTAGCGGTCTATGGGTCTAGAGAAGGGTTTTCCCCGTGAGGAGGAGTTGTGAGAATTGCGATGATTGTGGGCCATTTCCCACTCCTCTCCGAAACCTTTGTGATCAACCAGATCGTTGGCCTGATCAGGCGTGGGCATGAGGTAGATATTTATACTCGTAGGTTGGGTGAGCAAAGCAAGTTGCACCCTGAGGTTATTGCCTATGATTTGCTCAAATGCACTTATCTTTTGCCAGGTAAGCCTACAACGCTGCCAGGCCAACTGAAACGCGTTGTCAAGACTTTATTGCGTCAGAGCCTGATGGATCCCTTCCGACTACCTCGTTTGATACGAGTTTTTTGGGGCTCAGAGGGATCCCTGGCTGATCGTTTAATGGTTGCTCAGGCTGCTGTTGGCAGGGCTCCTTACGACATTGTTCATTGCCAGTTCGGCACCTTGGGGGAGCTGGGCATCGCCTTTCAGGCAGTCAATAGCGGCAAGTTGGTCGTTTCCTTCCGAGGACATGACATCAGCCAATATGTGCAGGAGCAGGGAGAGGCGGTTTACAACACACTCTTTTCTGCTGCCGATTTGTGTTTGACCAACTGTGGGTTTTTTCAACGGCGGCTCTTGGCGATGGGTTGCCCTGCAGGGCAGTTAAAGGTGCTCTATTCAGGGCTGAACCCGAAGCAGTTTCCCTTTCAGGTGCGTCATTTCCCGGAAGATGGGCGGGTGCGCATTGCCTTGACAGGGCGATTGGTGGAAAAAAAGGGGATCCCGGATGCCGTCCAGGCAGTGGCTCAGGTGGCCAAAACGTACCCGAATTTGGAGTTCAACATCATTGGAGAGGGAGAGCAGCGCCCCTTGCTGGAAGCCTTGATCCAGGAATTGGGTATGCAGGAGCAGATTCATCTGCTGGGGCAAAAGAATCAAACGGAGATTGTTGAGATTTTGTCGCGCTCGCACCTCTTTTTGGCTCCCAGCGTGACGGCAGCCGATGGCAACCAGGATGCGCCGGTGAATGTGCTGAAGGAAGCGATGGCAATGGGCTTGCCGGTGATCAGCACCTGGCATGGGGGCATTCCAGAATTGGTGCAAGAGGGCCTCTCAGGTTTCCTGGTCCCCGAGCGGGATCCCGGAGCTTTGGCCGAGCGGTTGCTTGATCTCATTCAACACCCTGAACGTTGGCCGGAAATGGGCCGAGCTGGGCGCAGTTTTGTTGAACGAGTGTTTGATTTGGAGACTCTTAATGATGAACTGATACGGCATTATCAAAAGCTATTGCGGGAGGACGCCCTAGATGCGCTAGCTGACCCCACCCCACAGCCTTCTGCTTGAGCCGTTTTATTTTGGGTTCTTAACCGGTTTCTTCTCAGTTTTTCGATCAGGAGTGGTTATGTTGCAAGCCGATTTCAATTCCAACCCGGAGCAACCACAAATTACCTTAGTCGTCGTGCCAAGGGAGCGCTTTAGCTGTACTCAGGCTTCTTTGGAAAGTCTTTATGCCCACACACGGATCCCGTTTCACCTTATCTATGTGGATGGCAATTCTCCTGCCCATATCCGGCGCTATTTGCAGGAGCAATCCCAAGCGCGAGGCTTTCAGTTGATTCGCACCGAGCACTATTTATCCCCGAATCAAGCTCGAAATATGGGCTGGAAAGCAGTACGAACCCCCTATATGGCCTTTGTGGATAACGATGTCATTGTTTCATCCGGCTGGCTAGAGTCGATGCTTCAGTGCGCTGAAGAGACCGGGGCTGCCATTGTAGGGCCGCTGATGTGTGAGCGCGAACCCGTCCATACAATCGTTCACTGTGCTGGTGGCGAAAATCACGTTTGGCAAGATGGCAAGGGATCCCGACATTTGCGGGAAAAAATGTACAAACAAGGCCAAAAGGTGGAGCAGGTTCGTGCTCAACTGCACGCTCAGCCCACCGAACTGGCGGAGTTTCACTGTATGTTCTTGCGCACCGATCTGCGAGAGAAAGTCGGTTTTTTGGATGAGGGAATGCTCAATACCAAAGAGCATCTGGATTTTTGCATGACGGTGATGGCTGCCGGTGAATTGATCTACTTTGAGCCCAAGAGTCTTGTTACCTATGTGCCTGGCCCGCCTGCGGACTGGAGTGATGTTGCCTTTTATATGCTGCGCTGGAGCAACCATTGGACACAAGCCAGCCTGGAGCACCTGCGGCGGAAATGGGGCTTGGCCGAAGACAGCTACTTTAAGACAAAGCTGAAAAAACTGGGCTGGCGGCGGCGGATGACCCTTTGGCAACCGCTAAATCGCAGGCTCACTCGGGGTCGTACCAGTGATCGTCTGAACCAATGGGTGTTATATCCCTTGGATCGTTTCATCGAAGGCTGGCTGATTCACACCTATCGGCGGCAGAACTCAGCCCAACCGCCTCAGATCCAGGTCAAGGATCCCGTGCTCTCTAGCGGTCAGAGGTCAGTATGACCTACGAGGTCGTTCATACTCCCGCCAGCCCTTTGCGTGCTCCGCTGAAGCTGTTGCGGGCGATGGGATCCGATCTGCTGGCCAGTCGAGAATTGGCCTGGCGGTTGATGCTACGGGATATCAGTGCTCAGTACCGGGCCTCTTTGCTGGGTTTTGTTTGGGCTTTCATCCCCCCGATTGTCATGGCCTTCAGTTTTAGCCTTGCCAGTGAAGCGGAGGTGTTTACTCCCGGTCAGACGGATCTGCCCTATCCCGCTTATGTGATGTTTAGTACCTCCCTCTGGCAGACCTTTGTGGAGGCGCTCAATGGGCCTATTCAAGCGGTGACTCAGGCCAAGCCCATGCTGACTCGGGTGAACTTCCCACGTGAGGCGATCATCCTGGCCAAGCTGGGGGAGGTGGGGTTCAACTTTGCCATCAAGCTGATTTTGATCGTGGGGCTTTTTGGGGTGTATCGGATCCCCGTGGGGCCATCGGCCCTCTTGGCTCCTGTGGCCCTGATCCATCTGATCCTGCTGGGCACAATGGTGGGTACATTGCTTTCCCCTTTGGGGGCACTGTATCAAGATGTCTCGAAGGGGATCACGTTGGTAACAGGGTTTTGGCTGTTTCTGACGCCGGTGGTGTATCCCGTGCCCACCAGTGGACGCCTGGAGATGCTGGTCAACCTGAACCCGGTTACCCCTTTGCTGGTGACCACCCGTGAGTTGGCTACGACTGGCATTCTGACGCAAATCCCCAGTTTCTGGTGGGTGAGTGGGTTGGTTTGGGTGGGCCTGTTGCTCACTTGGATCGGCTTCCGGTTGGCTATGCCCTATGTGATCGAGCGGGTCAGTTCTTGAAGACAGTCAGGAGAGAGGAAAAGCATGGTTGGATCCCTGGTACGGTCCTCCGGTCATTTAGCGGTTGAAGGCTTTAGCCCGGAAGCGGTTGTCACAGCGGAGGGAGTGAGCAAAAAATTTTGTCGGCAGCTGCGGCGCTCCCTATGGTACGGGGTACAAGATATTGCCACGGATTTGGTCGGGGGATCCCGTCAGGGGGATCGGCTGCGACCCAAGGAATTTTGGGCTTTGCAAGGGGTCAGCTTTCAGTTGCTGCCTGGACAGGCTCTGGGACTGGTGGGATCCAATGGAGCTGGCAAAAGTACTCTGTTGCGCATCATCAGTGGCCTGATCAAGCCGGATTTGGGTCAGGTACGGGTGCGGGGGCGGTTGGCTCCCTTGATTGCCTTGGGGGCAGGGTTTAACCCCATTTTGACGGGGCGAGAAAACATCTACGCCAATATGTCTATTTTGGGCCTCTCCACCCGACAGATTCAGGCTCGATTCGATGCTGTGGTGGATTTTGCCGAAATTTGGGAGGCCATTGATGCACCTGTGCAAACCTATAGTTCTGGGATGACGGCTCGGTTGGGGTTTGCCTGTGCGGTACACATTGAGCCGGAGATTCTTCTCATCGACGAGGTGTTGGCGGTGGGGGATGTGCGCTTTCGCATGAAATGTTACCAACGGTTGGCTCGCTTGCGGGATCAAGGCACGGCGTTTGTGTTGGTATCCCATAATCCCAATGCCATTCTGAATGTCTGCGAGCAATCCGTATACCTGAAAAAGGGTCAGTTGGTGGCGGTTGGCCCGACTGAGCAGATTTTGCGGCAGTACGAAGCGGATCTCAGTTTGGGAGATGGCCAATCTACGGCAGAGTTTTTGCGCTTGCCTGCCAAGGATCCCGACGAAAGTTTGGGTGTGGATATTACTGCTCTCGGTTTTCAAGATGGGGAGGGGAACTGGCAACGCCATCCCACTAGCGGGGATCCAATCAGCTTGTGTGTAGAAGTGTTCAGTCATCGACCGATCCAGCGGGCCAATGTCGGGGTGTTGATCTCAGCAGTGGCGGGGGAAACGGAACGGGTATTAACCCTGACCTGTGCCGCTGAGGACGAATACCTGACGCTACCTGCGGGTCGATCCCGTGTTTTGATGCACCTGCCGAATATGGGGCTGTTGCCGGGGGTCTACAACCTCAAGGTGTATGTGAAAGAGGGGGTTTCTTCGCTGGATATTGTCGAGTACTTTCGCTTTGCCGTTCATCCCGGTCGGCTGGTTAGCCAATGCTTATTTTATCAGCCGCGCTCTTGGCAGGTGATCCCCGGTTCCAGTCTAGGGGCTTAGGAACTGAATCCGCCCCCTCCCAGGAGTTTTTATCCTTTTTGTTCATTTTCATTCAGATTTTAATGAAGAAAACCCACGGGCAAAATCCGGCGGTACCGGGATCGGTTTCCAGGTGTTGAGATCCAAAAAAGCCCCCACTTGCTCTGCCGTGGCTACCAGGGATCCCTCCACTTCAAACTCGGCGGAGATGTACCACTTCATGTGGGAGATTTTGGGAAGCCACATGCGCCCGATCACGGGATCGAACAGCCGCACAGGCCGCCGGTAGTCAATTTCTGTGCGTCGCAGCACCGGGGTGTACCCTTGGGCCAACTGTCCTTGCAAGGGGAAATAGGCATCCAGTAGCGCCAGTCGCAAATCCTCTAACCAACGCAGGTAGACGAGGTTGCTCACCACCCCCGCGTAGTCGGTATCGTAGGTTTTGACTTGGATGGACAAAGAGACCTGAAAGGGATGTGTCATGGAGGGTTGCTTATCCTTGGCTGTCAACCGGAACCCAGTATCAGGAGAGATCAGTCCACAGCCCGGATCTCGCCACTGCTGAGGCGCTCCACAATTAACTCTAGTAACTCGTGTTCTTCCGGAGAGACCTCTTGATCGGCAGTAACGGCATTGAGGATTTGTTGTTGTTCGGCGCGGGTTAAAACCTTATCCGCCAGCGCCCGGTTGATCAGCGCTTTTAATTCAGTTATCTCCACCGTTTTTCTCCTAGTGCTTGCGGGGCAGGGATCCCATAATAGGGTTCCAGAATATAGATATAGCGGATAGCGGTTCGTTGCTCAGTATAGCGGTAGGCTTGTGGAACAACAGACATCACAACCGGTTGGGGTGATTGGCGGCGGTCAGTTGGCGCAGATGATGGGTCTGGCCGCCCGCCAGTTGGGGATCCCTTGGGTGGTCCAAACGGCGGCTCCCACCGATCCGGCAGTGGCGGTGGCGCAGGAGGTAATTTGGGGCTCGGTTACCGATGTGGCAGCAACAGCCCAACTGCTGGAGCGATGCCCTGTGGTCACTTTTGAAAATGAGTTTATTCCGCTGTCTGAGCTTTTGCCCCTGGATCCCGAGGGATCCCGGTTTCGCCCCAGCCTAAATACTCTCAAGCCGCTGCTGGATAAAGGGGAGCAACGAAAGTTCTTGGCTCACTTAGGGTTGCCTGTGCCTGCGTTTCAACTCCTGCCGGACTGGGCTGAGAGGGCAGATCTTGCAAGTTTAGATTCTCTGGTTGATCGCCTGAGTCGGGTCAGTGGCGGCAACCGTTTCCCGGTTGTGCTCAAACAACGGCGCCATGGCTACGATGGCCAGGGCACGCAAATTCTCCAAAACACTCAGGCTTTGCAGCAGGCCCTGCAACAACAGCCTGGGATCCCTTTCCTGTTGGAGGAATGGATCCCGTTTGAGCGGGAGTTGGCGGTTGTGGTGGCACGCAGCATAACCGGAGAGATCCGGGTTTACCCAGTGGTGGAAACGCTGCAGGTGGAGCAAATCTGTCGGCGGGTGATTGTGCCTGCTCGCATTCCCGAACCGATTACGGTCAAGGTGCAAGAGATTGCCACGGATCTGATGGAAAAACTGGAGGCCGTCGGGGTTTTTGGTCTAGAGCTGTTTTGGGTGCCAGAGGGTCAACCTTTCGCGTCAGCGATGCGGAGCACTAAGGCCGGGATTTGGATCAATGAACTCTCCCCACGGGTTCACAACTCCGGTCACTACACGTTGGAGGCCTGCTTGACTTCCCAATTTGAGCAGCACCTGCGGGCGATCACGGGCTTACCGCTAGGGGATCCCTCCCTTCGCTGCGCGGGGGCCGTGATGGTGAACCTTTTGGGCTACGAACATTCTCAGTCGGACTATGCTGAGAAACGGGCTGCACTGGCGCGGATCCCGAATGCCACCGTTCATTGGTACGACAAAACCCCAGCCCGTCCCGGTCGAAAATTAGGGCATGTTACCGTTTGCTTGCCCACAGCAGCTGATGGGTTCCAGGCAGAAGCTCTGGCCACCCAGATCGAATCCCTATGGTATGAACAGCTATGATGCAAGACCGGGATCCCGCTTTGTCTGCAGCAATCCAAGCCCTGATCGAGGCCATGCAACGGCGGGATGTGCCGGCAGTGGCCCAACAGGTGAATGGCCTAGCCCCTTCAGAACGATCCAAGGTCTTAACCCCCGCGCTGGAACATCTTGCGGAGGTGGATCCCGCCAGTGCTCAGTGGTTTGTCCGCTATTTGATGGATCCGCGGGCCAAAGCCCAACTTCAAGAAGGGATCCTCAAGGCAGCTCAGGAGTATCTCCAGGAAGCAGGATTTGTGGAAGGAACGGACTATGAGATCAAAGGGGGTGTCCTCAGCATTAGCCGTAAAGCCTTACCCTATGCCGCTCCGGATGATGACCCGTTTGGGCAATTATTGCTAGCCGAATGTTGTGAATTGCGAGATTGAACTTGAGTAGCGGTGTTGCCTACCGTTTGGAAGTACTGGATAGTACAGCTTTGCCGCAACTGTTGCAGTTGGATCAGCTGTGTTTTGGCGGTCATTGGGGAGAACAAGGGTATCAAACGGAGTTGGAACGGCCCAGTAGCATCGTGCTAGGCGCTTTCCTAGAGGAATGGTTCCCCAATTCCTCTGGTCAAGACTTGGTAGGATTTGGCATTCTTTGGCGCATTGAGGAGGAAGCCCATATCATCTCTCTAGCGGTTCATCCTGCCCATCAAAGACGAGGTTTGGGGAGAACCATTCTGCTAGAACTTCTACATCAAGCCAGAAGCTTGGGTTGTGCTTGGGCAACGCTGGAGGTCAAAGCCTCCAATCAAGCGGCTCTTCATCTCTACGAGTCAGTCGGGTTTCAAAAGTTGGGAGAACGCAAAGGCTACTACAACGGCGAAGATGGTTGGGTGTATTGGAAGAAACCCATCTAGGTTACAGCCCTGTTGAAGAACCTATCGAGAAGCAACCTGTTGAACGGCCTCATGCACTGGGAAAAGACGAGCTTCCTCCACAGCAATCTGAACACGGGATCCAATCGGCAGCACCTCTCGTGTCAGCGCATGCAATTCCTTCCCAGCATCGGAAATCAGGCAATAGCGATACTCCCGTCCCAAAAACTGCCGATCTCGAATGGTGATCTCCCCAGTTGGATCCGGATACAGCTGTAAGTCCTCCTGCCGCACCATCAACTCTCCTCGGTGGAGTTCGGGATCTAGGGGAGCTTTTAAAACTTGCGTTGGGATCCGCAGCAAATTCTCAGCTTGCCAACCTTGATCCTGTCGTTTACAGGCTAAAAAATTGGCCTGGGTAATAAATTCCGCCACAAAGCGGGTAGCCGGATCCCGATAGATTTCCTCCGGGGATCCCCATTGTTCAATGCGACCCTGCCTCATCACCGCCACCCAATCGGAAAGGCAAAGGGCCTCCTCTTGATCGTGGGTAACAAAAATGGCAGAAGTCTGGGTTTCCTTCAGAATTCTGCGGATCTCTTCCCGGAGGTAGTGGCGCACCTGCACATCCAAGTTGCTCAGGGGCTCATCCAAGAGAATCAAGCTGGGATTCGGAGCCAAAGCACGGGCCAAAGCGACCCGTTGTTGCTGCCCTCCTGAAAGCTCGTGCGGATAGCGCCGGGCGAACTCCTCTAATCCCACCAACCGCAAGACTTCATAAGCCCGTTCCCTCGCCCCTTGGGCAGTGCCTTCAGCCCACTGTGAACCATTCACCTTCCGGAGGCCATTCACGCCAGTGGGCCGGAGGCCATTCACGCCAGTGGGCCGGAGGCCATTCACGCCAGTGGGCCGGAGGCCAAACATCACATTCGCCAACACGTCCAAGTGTGGGAAAAGGGCAAAATCCTGAAACACCAGCCCCACCCCCCGCTGCTCCGGTGGGATCCACTGCCCAGCCCCAGCCACAACCCGATCTCCTATGATGATACGGCCGGCATCCGGTTGCTCAAAGCCTGCAATGGTGCGTAGCAGCGTCGTCTTGCCACACCCGGAAGGACCGACAATCCCCAATAGATCCCCTTTGGGCAGGCGAAACTGGATTTCACTTAAAACCAGTTGCTGCTGACCAGGAAACCCTTTGCTAACGCCATCGAGCTGGAGAATGCAAGAGGAAGTTTGGTGAGCAGCAGCGGATGTTGAGGTGAACAGAGACTCAGCCATACGATAGAGCAAAGGAGTTGTTGCAAAAGATTTTCACTACACAGCACTCTACCATACCCCCAGCCCACCCTTGGACAATCTGGGTCAGATGATCTAGATGATCTGATGATCTTGGGAGGAAGGATCCAAGGTTAGACTCACCAGTAGACCACAGGTCGTGCGTAGCAATAACCACCTAAATGGTTAAGGATCCTCCCCAAAGCTAACAGTCACCATTAGAGTGGCAAGAGATCTTCAATCGCCTGTAACAGTTGTTGTCGTTGTTCTGGGCTGAGGACTTGGCGCATTTCCAAAACGGCTTCAAAGCGACTGGCATTCACTTCTTGGGCTAGCCGTTGTACCCGCTGAAATTGAGCTTCTACTTCCGATTCGGGGGCATCGCTGACCAGTAGCTCTCGCAGTTGGCGACGGGCGGTTCTCAGCTCGAGGGTGCGATCCAGGAGCTCCTCTTGTTTGCGGTGGCGGATTTGTTGCAGTTGGCGCAATTGCTCGGCAGATAGGTTTAGATCCCGCAGGTTGCGGCGCAGCTCTGTGACCCGTGGGCGACTTGGCTGGGCTACTGTGGATTGATTCACAGCTCCCAAGTACAGCAGGCCCAAACTCAAAAGAGGGATCCACACCAGAGTTCTTTTCATTGGTTCATTGTTCTCCTGGCAAGGTTTCAACAATCCAAACAGTCCAATCGGTCAGGGGTAATGGCAGACGTCGGGCAACCTTCCGACAATTAGGATCCCTCTGGGCCCAGTTCGATCCACCAGGTTTCGGCTTCCACCCCGTCTTGGCCGAGCAGGCCTCCCCAAGTGCTGACCAAAAAGGTTTCTAGGGCTTCGGTTTCCTGAGCTACCATCTGGGCTTGCCAGCGTTGATATCCAGCCCAAGCCAGCAACGTCCCCACCAAAATCGGGATCCCAACCCAACCCCAAAACAGCCGCGAACGCCGTTGCAGGGGATGGGCAGCCACACTCCGCAAGATCCGATCCTCCAAATCGGAGGAGGGGGGAGGGGGAGGAGTGCGGGATTGGCGCAAAAACTGCCGCAGGCGCTCCTCTTCAGAGAAGTTGGGTTCAAAGGGAGGTTGGCTCATGGGGTAATTCCCTCCTGAAGTAGGTGTTTGCGAATGGTGGCACGGGCATGAAACAGTCGGGACTTTACCGTTCCCACCGGGATCCCCAAAATGTGGGCAATTTCCCTCTGGGGCAGATCTTCGAGATCATGTAAAACCAGCACCATGCTGTGTTCCGGGCTAAGCTGAGCCATGCCCCGTTGTAAGGCTTGCTGATGGTGCAACTGCATCATGTCTGGGCCAGGATAAGCCGCTGACGCGGACAGTGTCAGCTCTTGGGTTTGGGATCGCTGACGGGCATGGCGCCGCCGTTGATCCGAGGCCACATTCCAGCAGATGCGGTAGAGCCAGGTGGAAAATTGGGCTGAACCCCGGAAGTGGGGCAATCCTTTCCACGCCCGCAGAAACACCTCCTGCACCAGATCGTCCAAAGGATCCGCTCCACACAAGGGGTAGAGAATGTTGCGCACCGACCGCTGGTATTTGCGGTAAAGTTGGCGAAAGCTTTGGCTATCCCCGTTCAGGCAACGTTGGATCAGCTCGGCATCCTCTGCCTTGTCTGCATTGAATGTATCCCTCGCCGCCTGCACAGCTTGTTGCTCCCTCTCGACCTTGCTTAATCTGACTGTCCATGGACTCAAAAGGTTTAACCGGATCCCCGCTTGCGATTACAGGCACTTTCCTGGATGAAATCAGCCATGATATCCCCTCTGCCAACTGGGGATGCGAAGATTGGGCTAAGGACTTTGCCGCCATGCGTCAAGACGGCATTGATACGGTGATCTTGATTCGGGCGGGTTACCGGGATCGAGCCACCTTCCCTTCAAAGGTGCTGGCCAAACTCCACCCCACTTTAATCGTGGATGAGGACTTGGTGGCGCTGTTTTTGGGCTTGGCAGAACAGGAGGGCATGACCTTCTTCCTGGGCACTTATGATTCTGGTGATTATTGGTTACAGGGAAACTATCAAGCGGAGATCGACCTGAATCTGGCGTTTGCCGACGAAGTTTGGGAGCGCTATGGTTCTAGCCCAGCTTTTGGGGGTTGGTACATCAGCCACGAAATCAACACCTTTGATTTGGGCATGATGCAAGTGTATGAGCAGCTTTCTCAACATCTCCGCTGCCTCAAGCCCTTGCCGATTTTGATCTCTCCCTATATTCGGGGCCGCAAGCAATTTGCACAGGCCATTTCCCTAGAAGAACACGAACGAGAATGGGATCAAGTCTTTGCCCGTTTGCAAGGCAAAGTGGATTGTGTTGCCTTTCAAGATGGACAGATAGACTTTGCCGAGTTGCCAGACTATTTGGCAGTTAATGCTGCTCTGGCCCAACGATATGGTATCGCTTGTTGGTCGAATATCGAAAGCTTTGATCGAGATGTGCATATCAAGTTTCCACCAATTGCCTGGCCGAAGTTGCGGTTTAAGCTAGAAGCCGCTCAAGCAGCAGGGGTAGATAAGTTAATTACCTTCGAGTATTCACACTTTCTCAGCCCCAATTCTATATATCCAGCGGCCCACAACCTCAACCGACGCTACCGAAATTGGGTAAAAAGTTTATCTTTGCAGGGATCCAATGATGACCCAAACAACTCAGACAACGGATAAAGCCGATCTGTTCGGAATTCTCTATCGCCGACCTTTCCTCACCCTTATCATCCTGTTGGGGCCACCCTTACTCTGGCTGTTGGTTTTGTATTTGGGGCCCCTGTTCACCCTGCTGCTACAGAGTTTTTATCATTTGGATCCCTTTACGGGTCTGGTGCTACGTCAATTCACCTTGGCCACCTATCGGGACTTGCTCACATCTGCCAATTTGGATATTTTTGCTCGCAGCTTTGTCATGGCTCTGGTGGTGACTGTGGCGGCAATTGTGTTGGCTTTGCCTTTGGCTTATACAATGGTGCGGCTGGCCTCTCCCCGTTGGAAAGGGTTTTTGTATCTATTGGTGCTCTTGCCGCTCTGGTCTAGCTATTTGATTCGGGTCTACGCCTGGAAGTTGATCTTGGCCAAAGAAGGGATCCTCACTTATCTGTTGACCCATTTAGGGCTGCAAGGCTGGGTGGAGAAGATTTTACATTTACCTGGGATTGGTGGGCCATCGCTGGCAGTCTCCAATTTGGGCATTTTTTTGGTGTTTCTCTACGTTTGGCTGCCCTATATGATTCTTCCTATTCATGCGGCTCTGGAGCGGGTTCCCGATAGCTTGATTGAGGCTTCTGGAGATTTGGGCGCTAGGGGATGGCAAACCTTTCGTCATGTGATTTTCCCCCTCACGTTGCCCGGGATCCTGGCGGGATCTGTCTTTACTTTTTCCCTAACCCTAGGGGATTTTGTGGTGCCCTATTCACTGGGTAATTCCAGCTACTTTATTGGACAAGCGGTTCTGGCTTTTCAAGGCACCTCTGGAAATATTCCACTGGCGGCGGCCTTCACGGTGGTGCCGATGGGGATCATGATTGTCTATTTGTTGGTGGCTAAGCGATTGGGGGCGTTTGAACAAGTTTCTTGAGAAATGGGCAGGTGTATTTTTAGGGGGTTAATCAGGAGTTGGGGATATCGGGCTGAGTGAAGACCCGACCCCGCACAGGGCTGGAAAGCACGACCGAGGTTGAGGTGGTGCCATAGCTGCTGAATTGCCCGATCAACTGCTCTAGATCTGGGATGGATCGGCCCCCCTGCTCACCCTATCCAATCCCCTCACCATCCTCCCGTTTTTGGCCATTTTTGCTGGCCTGGGGTTGGGAGAAAAGGCTGATGTGGGTGCTCCGATATCCTTGGTTTTGGGTTTTGGGGATATTTATCGGTTCTTGCCTCTGGTGGCTGTTGCTCTGTGGTGCAGTCGCCTATGGCCTCAATCGCTGGGGTGCAGGTCTCTCCTCAAAGCATTTTCGCGCTATTGATCGCCTTTCGGGAGGTTTGTTGATTGGGTTTGGCCTAGTTGGTTGTATGGGTGGGATTAGGGTTGCCTGGTAGCTTGTGAATATCTCACCGCGCCAACACACCTACGGCAGATGACTAGAGAACAGGCCGTAATATCACAGCTCTTTCGGCAGCTAATTACAAAAGTCCTAGTCAGCTAGGATAGAGAGTGAGCCTGACTTTAGACATCTCTCTGAATCACAAAGTTTATCTCTGTCTCTCTACTTGGTTGAGCATTCTGTCTCGATCCATGAGGCGCTGATGTATAGATCTCAGTGTAGCCACCTGTGAAAACTGCTCATTCTGAACGCGCGGAGGCACTGTTGTTGGGTTTGGCCACCCCTTGAGATCCGAACAGGGGCAAGGTCCAATAGCAGTCGCCGGGGTGGCTGGCAAAGGGACAGGTAAGCCGCAACGACTGCAGGGACTGATCTCCCAAGCAGGGCTAAGCAACTGCCCCAAGGACTGATCAGTCCCTTCCAGGTGACAACGCCAGGGATCCATGCTCATGCGCTGCCAGCTGAGTTGAAATTCCTGGCTTAAGGATCCCAAGCTCAGGAGCGGCTCCGGTCGCAGGCACTCAACGCCAGCCGGATGGTTGCACAACACTACCTTACCCAATTGCAACCAGCAGGCCACATAGGCTTGGACTTGGTTTGGGGCAGCCATATCCCTTCTTTGAGTTTATACAACAACCAACAGGGGAGTAGCCCCACAGCCTCTTGCTCCCCCACCAGCTTTGAATCTCTGATACTCCTAAATTTAATTTTAGCCAAGCTGTGGCAAGCCCCTGGCTTCACTTTGCCCCGCTTGAGTCTACTTGAGTTGGGAAACTCCCACGGCGGACTTCTGGGTAAACGAGCTAACCCTCCGGGAAAACACCCTCTCTGGAGTCACAATCTGCCCCAGACAAAGGTAGAGCCTGGTAGAGGTAGCCACAAACACAAAAAACCTGCCAACACAGCCTTTTCGGCAGGAGATTTGCAATGGGGGTAAAATTAAGTAAACTTTGAGTCGTAAAGCTTTGGACTCCTTGTCAGGATATTTAATAAAACGCTTTATCCGCAGTTTGGGCTGCAATCTGACCTATGGCTCGCATACTCGTCATTGAAGATGATCCTTCTATCCTGGATATCCTGCGCATCAACCTGGAGTTAGCGGGCTACGAAGTGGTAAAGGCTAGCGATGGGGTACGCGGGCAGGCAATGGCCTTGCAAGTGATCCCCGACCTGATCATCCTCGATCTGATGCTGCCTCAAGTGGATGGCCTGACCATCTGTCAGCGCTTGCGGCGAGAAGAGCGCACCAGTGAGATCCCCATTTTGATGCTCACCGCCCTTGGGCAAACCCAGGACAAGATTGAAGGCTTTAATGCTGGCGCAGACGACTACCTGACCAAACCCTTTGAGGTACAGGAGTTGCTGGTGCGGGTACGGGCTTTGTTGCGCCGCTCGGATCGGATCCCGCAGACTGCTAAGCACAGCGAAATTCTCAGCTATGGGCCACTTACCTTAGTACCAGAGCGCTTCGAGGTGGTATGGTTTGGCAAAACCATTAAGCTCACTCACCTGGAGTTTGATTTGCTCCATTGCTTGATGCAGCGCCACGGCCAGACGGTTTCCCCCAGCGAAATTTTGCAAGAGGTATGGGGTTACGAACCGGACGACGACATTGAAACCATTCGCGTCCATATTCGCCACCTGCGTACTAAACTGGAGCCGGATCCTCGCCATCCGCAATACATCAAAACAGTCTATGGGGCAGGGTACTGCCTGGAGTTACCCAACATTGCCGAACCTGGTCAAGGGCAGCCGGAACTGGCCAAAGAGGGTCTCAAATAGCTGCACTAGCTGTATAAGTCAGTCTCTATCTTGCTGACCTTTGGGACTAGGACAAGTGTCAGGAGCTGGGTTGTTTTGCTAGGGTAGCTCCAGGCTGCCTTGAAATGCAGAGAAGAATGGTTTGAGGTTCACCTACATGCCTTTGCCCCCTGATGCAACAGCCTGGTGGTGGGTTCTATTCCTTTCGGTGATGGGGAGTATTCCCCTCTCGTTTTTAGGGATAGGGTTTTGGTTGACTGAGTTTTATTCCAAACTGTTTAAGCATAGGTTTGGCCATTCTTTTGGAGAAGGGTTAGAACTGGGGGGGCTGTTCATGGCGATTGTTTTGAATGTTCTCTATCCTTTGGGATGCTTCTGGGGCTACTTGGTAATGTTACCGCTACGCCATCAGGTGCCTTGGGTATGGGGGGTAGGGATCCTTGTTGCTCTGGGATGGACGCTGGGAATGTTCGCTTGGTTTTACTTCGATGGGCTGAGGCAAGCGGGGCTACGCTAGGAGGAAGCTGAAAGAAGTTCGTGGTCTCCCAAATGCCCTTGATCAGTCTGCCAACTAACCCACCTGGAGTTTGACCTCCTCCATTGCTTGATGCAGCGCCATGGCCAGACGGTTTCTCCTAGCGAGATCTTGCCAGAGGTGTGGGGTTACGCACCGGACGAGGATATTGAGACCATCCGCGTCCCCACTTGCCACTTGCGCAGCAAGCTGGAGCCGGATCCCTGCCATCCGCAATACATCAAAACGGTTCACGGGGCAGGGTACTGCCTGGAGTTACCCAACATCGCTGACTCAAGCCAACTGCAACCGGAACTGGCCAAAGAGAGCTTCAAGTAACCGTTGAGGACGCTGTTTCCATCAACTGCTAATCTAGGGGATGCCCTGCTGCGGATCCCTGGGATAACTGGTTTTTATGTCTAGTCTGATTCAGTATTTAATGTGCCCACCTGACCATTACGAGGTGGACTATGTGATCAACCCCTGGATGGTGGGGAATGTGCATCGATCCTCGCGGGAACGGGCGGTGCAGCAATGGCAGGCTTTGTACCAACACCTCTCGCAGCGGGCCAAGGTTCATTTGGTGGAGCCTGTTCAGGGGTGGCCAGATATGGTCTTTACTGCCAATGCCGGGTTAATTCTTGGATCTACAGTGGTGCTGAGCCGCTTTTATCACCCAGAACGGCAGGGGGAACAACCCCATTTCAAGGCCTGGTTTGAGAAGCAGGGGTACACCGTCTATGAATTGCCACCTGCACTGGCTTTTGAGGGGGCTGGTGATGCCCTGTTGGATCGGGCGGGGCGCTGGCTGTGGGCCGGTTATGGCTTTCGCTCCATGCTAGAGTCTCACCCCTACCTGGCCAAGTGGCTGGAGATTGAGGTGTTGTCCCTAAGGCTGGTGGATGAGCGGTTCTACCACCTAGACACCTGCTTCTGCCCGCTTTCGGAAGGGTATTTGCTCTACTATCCGGCAGCTTTTGATGCCTATTCCAATCGTTTGATCGAGATGCGGGTGCCCCCTGAAAAACGGATCCCTGTTCAGGAGGCGGATGCCATCCACTTTGCCTGCAATGCGGTGGATGTCAACGGCACGATTCTGGTGAATTGGGTCAGCCCCGAGCTGGAGGCCACCTTGCAGGAGCGGGGCTTCACGGTAGTCCAGACTGATCTGACGGAGTTTTTGAAAGCAGGTGGGGCGGCCAAGTGTTTAACGCTGCGGTTGAACGAGACCGTTGCTCCCCAAACGGATCCGGTCGCCACCGTATTGAGCCGAACTGTAACCCTCCAAGGTCACTTGGTGGACAGTGCCCTTCTCACGGAGGCGGTCGATTGCATCGTGGAAAATGGCGGCAGCTTCCAGATCCTCAAGTTCCATTTGGGAGAAAAGCGCCAAAGCACTTCGACGGTGGAACTGTCGGTTTCTGCTCCAACTGAGGAAATGCTGGATACCATTCTCAGTGGTTTGATCGAGCGGGGAGCCCGGCTAGCGGAGCAAAGCCATCAGGATGCCCGCCTAGAACGGGTGCAAAAATCAGGGGTGGCTCCGGATGATTTCTATGTCACCACCATTTATCCCACGGAAGTGCGGGTAGCGGGCCAATGGATCCCGGTGCAACGGCAGCGGATGGACGGGGTGATTGTGGTTAAGGGATCCGCAGCCTATTGCACCCTGATCCGCGATTTGCAGGTGGGGGATGCGGTGGTCTGTGGCGTGGAAGGGATCCGTACCCTGCGCCAAGCCAGCAAAGAACGGGGATCCCAGGAATTTACCTTTATGGGATCGGGGGTATCCAGTGAGCGGCGGGTGGAGATCCTGGTGGAACAGATTGCCTGGGAATTGCGCCGCATCAAAGAGCGGGGTGGCAAAACCGTGGTGGTGGCGGGGCCGGTGGTGATCCATACCGGCGGGGGATCCCATTTGGCTACTTTGATCCGCGGAGGCTATGTACAGGCTCTGTTGGGGGGCAATGCCATTGCTGTACACGACCTGGAACAAAATCTCTACGGCACCTCGCTGGGAGTGGATCTGGTGCGGGGCAATGCTGTTAAGGGGGGGCACAAGCATCACCTCAAGACCATCAATCTCATCCGCAAGCACGGCAGCATTCGGGCGGCGGTGGAAGCGGGGGTGATCACTGGAGGCGTTTTCTACGAGTGTATTCGTGCTGGGGTGCCTTTCTCACTGGCAGGATCGATTCGGGATGATGGGCCGCTGCCGGATACGGAGATGGACTTGGTCAAGGCGCAGCAAGACTATGCCCGCTTGATCCAGGGGGCAGATATGGTGTTGATGCTCTCTAGCATGTTGCACTCAATTGGTGTTGGCAACATGACTCCCGCAGGGGTGAAGCTGATCTGTGTGGATATCAACCCAGCGGTGGTGACCAAGCTGGCGGATCGGGGATCCCTGGAGTCGGTGGGGATCGTGACGGATGTGGGCTTGTTCTTGAGCTTACTGGTGCAGCAGTTGGCTCGTTTGGGGCAAGGGTATGAGCGCCCACAACCTGTACTGACCTCTCGTTAGGTTCTTGTAGGATGCTGATCCATTTCACGGCAGTGCGGCAGGAACGCTAGTGACCCCTTTCCATCGAGGAGGTGAGGGCGATTGCAAAATCCATGGATTAGCCTACTGACGGATTTTGGCCTTCAGGATCCCTATGTCGGCATCATGAAGGGGGTGATCCATACCCTTGCCCCGCAGGCTGAACTGATCGACCTGACCCACGGGATCCCTCCCCAGGATGTGGCTGCTGCCCGCTTTGCCCTGATGACGGCTTATTCCTATCTGCCGCAAGGGACAATCCATTTGGCAGTGGTGGATCCCGGGGTGGGTAGCAACCGCCGTGCTGTTGCCCTGCAAATTACACAAGGTTATCTGGTCGGCCCTGACAATGGCCTTTTTAGCGGTGTTTTGGCTCAGTCCCCTCCCCTGGCAGCTGTGCAACTGAACAACTCCCGCTATTGGCGCACCCCTACACCCAGCTCAACTTTTCATGGGCGAGATATTTTTGCCCCCGCCGCGGCCCACTTGGCCAATGGGATCCCTTTGTCGGAACTGGGGGATCCCCTCAACCCGGCA
Organism: Thermostichus vulcanus str. 'Rupite'; assembly: GCF_022848905.1. Lineage (NCBI taxonomy): Bacteria > Bacillati > Cyanobacteriota > Cyanophyceae > Thermostichales > Thermostichaceae > Thermostichus > Thermostichus vulcanus. The sequence goes on along the minus strand of NZ_JAFIRA010000006.1, from coordinate 4,065 downwards.
GAATTGACGAGGCTAGACTGGCCGGAACCCCAGCCCACACCCAGCGGCTACCAAGCGGTGATCCAAGCCATTGATCACTTTGGCAATTGCATTACCACTCTGCCAGAATCTCTCTTGCGGGGGCGCAACTGGAGAGTCTGGGTAAGAGAAACCTGGATCCCTCTGGGTTCTACTTTTGCCAGCAGTTCTGTGGGGAACCTAATTGCTGTGGTGGGTAGCTCTGGCTGGCTAGAGATTGCCCAAAATCAAGGCAATGCCAGCCAGGCATTGCACCTCAGGGTAGGGGATGAGATCCGGGTGGACTGGGCTTAAGCCAGGATTTCACCAGCTTTTTGACTGTGATCTGAACTTTCTGACTGTGATCCGCCAGAACGCCATCAGGCAGATTGGCCTTCAACAGCCACGGTTTTGGATGCAGGCGCTTCCCCTGGGGCACTCACTTGCACTTTCACCGCCCGGGCGGCTTCGGCCTTGGGCAGGGTGAGGCTGAGAATGCCATCGGTATAAGTGGCGGCTACCTTTTCCGGTTGGATGCGACGGGCCAACTTCAGGCTGCGCTGAAAGGATTTGCCTTCTACCTCTTGGTAGCGCAGTTCGGCACCGGCAGGGCCACTTAGCTTGATCTCACCGCTGACCGAGAGCTGATGGGGAGCCGCTTCGATATTTAGGCTCTCCCGATCCGCGCCAGGGATCAACAGATGAACTGTGTAGGCTTCAGCACTTTCCCAAACCTGTAGCGGGGCAGCAGGAACAGTGGCGCTGGGGCGCTCGGTGGGCCATTCCAGTAGGCGGTTGAGATCCCGTTGTAAGGATCCCACTTCGAGAATGGGGTTGAAATGGAGGCGTGGCATGGTGGCTCCTAGGGTAGTGGTAAATAGAGAAGGGATCCAGACGGGGAAGGAAAAGGAACATTAATAAAGTTATTTTGGCCCGCAATCCAGATCCCAAAAATCCTGTTTTGATCATGGAAAAGAATCCCTGATGATCAGGGAGGGCAAACCGATCCGGCGAGGGGAGGATCCCATCACCTGCTCAGATTGTTCGTCAAAAACATTGGCAGCCGAACGAAATGTCGTAGATGTGAAAACGGGATCCCGGAAGCCCACTTTTTACCAACAGGCATCATGCCAAGACCCCCCATGCACTCCCCCTTGATTGCCATTCACCTGCAAGTTAACGGCCACTCCTACAGCGAATCGGTTTTACCGGGATCCAGCTTGCTCAGTCTGTTGCGGGAGCTGGGGTGGGTGGGGGTACACCGCGCCTGTGAATCGGGGGATTGCGGCGCCTGCACGGTGCTGCTGGAGGGGGAGGCCATCCACAGCTGTCTGTATCCGGCGGCCCGGCTGCAGGGCCAGCGGATCACCACCATTGAAGGGTTGGCCAAGGATGGGGAATGGGATCCGATGCAGGCCCGGTTTTTGGCAGGGCAAGGGTTTCAGTGCGGCTTTTGCACGCCGGGTCTGATCCTGAGTGCGCGTCAACTGTGTCGGGAAGGGATCCCGTCGGAAGCCCAGTTGCGAGATCAACTGCGGGGTAATCTTTGTCGCTGCACCGGCTACCAGGCGATTCTAGAAAGCATTCAAGGGATCCCGGCAGAGCTGCCTGAATCCGATTTGGAGAGTGTGGGACGCAACATTCCCAAGCAGGATGGGCCGGAGATCGTCTCTGGACAACCCGCCTACACCGGCGATTTTACCCCTGCTGGGTTACTGCATTTACGAGTGCTGCGCTCTCCCCATGCCCATGCCCGCATCCGTGGCCTAGACACGACCTCAGCCCAAGCTTTGCCCGGTGTGGTGGCTGTGCTCACCCACCAGGATAGTCCTCGCCAGATCTACAGTACCGCCGGCCATGCGGAACCTGTGCCGGATCCGTTGGATCGCTTTGTGCTGGACAAGAAGGTGCGCTTTGTTGGGGATGTAGTAGCGGCGGTGGTGGCTGAGTCAGTGGCAATTGCTGAGCAAGCTTGTGAGCTGATCCGGGTGGACTATGAGGTGCTGCCCCATGTGCTGGATCCGTTGTCAGCCATGCAACCGGGATCCCCCATCCTGCACGACGAACCGGAGGCCCGACAAATTTACGATGCCAGCCGCAACCTGGCCGGCTATGTCCATTTGCAAAAGGGTGACCCCGAGCAGGGATTTGCCGAAGCGGATCTGATCCTGGAGAACACCTATCAGCTCCCTGCTGTTCAACATGCCCATTTGGAACCCCACGTCAGCACCAGTTGGCTGGCAGCCGATGGCAGCTTAGTGGTGCGTTCCAGCACCCAGGTTCCCTTTCATTGTCAGCGGGTTCTCTCCGAAGTTTTTCGGATCCCCCGCGACCGCATTCGGGTGATTAAGGGCAAAATCGGGGGCGGCTTTGGCAACAAACAGGAAATTCTCACCGAACCCCTCTGTGCTCTGGCAACCCTGAAAACAGGCCGCCCGGTGCAATGGGAACTGACCCGCAGTGAAGAGTTCACCGCCACCAACAGCCGTCATGCCATGCAGATCCGCATCAAAACCGGCGTGAAAGCGGATGGATCCCTGGTTGCCCAGGAGATAACCGCCTACGGCAATGCTGGGGCCTATGGCAACCACAGCCAGACGGTGGTGTTTTTGGCGGGCTACGTGCCCCTGGGGTTGTACCGTTGTCCCCACAAACGCTTTGAGGGCTTTGCTGTTTACACCAACTCCATGCCAGCGGGGGCCTTTCGTGGCTATGGGGCTACCCAAGGCACCTTCGCCATGGAGTCCCAGATGGATGAGATTGCCCACAAGTTGGGGTTGGATCCGATCGCGTTGCGCCTAAAAAATGTGATTCGCCCTGGAGATGCCTTGGCCCTGGGCTATCGGGATCAACAGCAGGCCGACCTCAAGGATTCCCACTTCAACCTCATCGGCAGCTACGGCCTACAGGAGTGCTTCCAGAAAATCCAGGCCGCCTTTGCCACCCCGCTTCCGCCCCCGCAGGGATCCCGCCGTTATGGCCGTGGCATTGCTGTTTCTATGCAGGGGAGCGGTCTTTCCAAGATTCATGTTGCCGGCCTGAAATTGACCCTTCTCCCCTCGGGGCGGATCCTGATGCGCAGCGGCGCCGTGGATGTGGGTACTGGCTCCGATACCACGCTGCGCCAAATTGTTGCCCAAGTGTTGGGGATCCCTTTGCATCAGATCGACCTGATTGCCGCCGATACCGGACAAACCCCCTTTGATGCCGGATCCTACGCTTCCGCTACCCTGTTCATTTCCGGCCAAGCCAGTCGCCGTGCTGCCGAGGCCCTGCGGGAGAAGCTGATCCAGGCTGCCGCCCTGAGGTTACAAACGGATCCAGAACGGGTGCAGTTTGCCCATGGGATCTTCTCCAGTTCCCAGGGATCCCTGACCTTGGCGGAATTGGCGGAACAAGCAGCGGATCCGATTGAAGTGGAGCTGCATCATGCTGCCGATGAGTCTTCCCTCACCTTTGCGGTGGCGGGGGTGGAAGTGGCGGTGGATATGGAAACAGGGCAGATTGAGCTGCTTAACAGTGTGCAGGCCATCGACTTGGGCACAGCGATTAACCCGCGCATCTGTCATGGACAAGTTACAGGTGGCACCGCCATGGGCATTGGCTACGCTCTTTCGGAGGAGTTGATCCAGGATGAGCAGGGGCAAATCCTCAACCCTGGCTTCCGCTACTACCGCATCCCTACAGCCAAGGATGTGCCGCCGATGCGGGTGCATCTCATTCAACAGCCGGATCCCTATGGGCCTTTTGGGGCCAAAGGAGTCGGGGAGATCACCACCAACTGCACAGCTCCTGCGATTGCCAATGCCGTGTTTCAGGCCACAGGGATCCGCTTTCGCCAATTGCCCCTGACCCCGGAACGGGTTTGGACTGCCCTCCAGTTGCAGCAGGGAAATTGGGTTGACACTCCACACGCCTAAAGACGTGGGATTCTTGGTTCTACGAGCCAACTTGCTGCTCCCCACCGGAGTGGGAACCCGTAGAGGTCGTCTCTCCCCAAGCGTTTCGGTTGTCTAGCAACCCCGTTCCCGTGTGCCCCACGGTACGCAACCCTCTACGCAAGATGTT
>NZ_JAFIRA010000005.1:6658-124329 GCF_022848905.1 Thermostichus vulcanus str. 'Rupite' | reverse complement strand
TGGGCATCTGTTCACCGGGCAGGACGGGTATTGCTGTGATGCCGACTGGAACGCGGCTATGAACCTAGCCCAGTGGGACGGATTCGCGTGTCCTCTGAGTCTAAAAGAAGCCGTATCTGTAATGGGTACGGTCGGCTCAGGGGATGGGGTAGTTGGCAATCCCCTGAACTCCATGAATCCCTCACAGCTTCAAGCTGTGGGGGGCTAGAAGGGAGAATCCCCCGGTTTCTAACCGGGGGAGTGTCAATTTCTGGCACTTGCTGAAACGGCCTCAGGGTAAGCCGGACAGACGGGCAACAACCTGAGCAGTGCTAAAATGGGGTACCGTTGCCGGAAGTGATTGTGCTGGTCGTCATCGACAATTACGACAGCTTTACCTACAACCTGGTGCAATATCTGGGGGAGATGGGGGCCAATCTACAGGTTTTTCGCAATGATGACCTCTCGGTTACCGATCTAAAGCAGATGCAGCCAGAGGCCGTGGTGATTTCTCCAGGGCCAGGGCGCCCTGAAGATGCTGGGATCTCTTTGGATCTGATCCGCGAGTTAGGGCCAGTCCTGCCCATTTTGGGAGTTTGTCTGGGGCACCAATGTATTGGGCAGGTGTACGGAGGGCAGATCGTGCGCGCGCCTGAGCTGATGCACGGCAAAACCTCCCAGATTTATCATCAGGGGGTCGGCGTTTTTGAGGGGTTGAGTCAGCCTTTTACAGCCACCCGCTACCACAGCTTGGTGATTGATCCCTCGACGTGTCCGCCTGAACTGGAAGTCACGGCTCAAACCCATGAAGGGGTGATCATGGGGGTACGCCATCGCCGTTACCTCCACATCCAGGGAGTACAGTTCCACCCAGAGAGCATCTTGACAGCAGAAGGCAAGCAACTGTTGCGCAATTTCTTGCAGGGGGCCCAAGCCTTTGCCATTCAGTCATCTGGGTCATCCACCCCATTTCGGGAAGCCGTTGCTGTTGTTCCGTCAGGGATCCCTTGCCCATGAATCGTCGCCAATTGCTGCAAGCCAGTGCTGGACTGCTGGGGTCGATGGCGGTGGGCTTGAGGGTAGGTGCTCAAACCGCTCCTGAAGGGGGTACAGCCCCGCCCGCAACCCTAGAATTCACCCCTGGCCCCAGCTTAGAGGGGCTACAACTGACTTGGCTGCACCACAGTTGTGTTTTATTTGAAGCGGACGGCAAGCGTTTTTTGGTCAATCCCTTTCGCCCAGTTGGCTGTACGGCTGGCTATCCTGCCCCGCGCGTTGCTGCGGATCTGGTTTTGCTCAGTAGTCGTCTGTTTGATGAGGGGGCTTTGGATGTGGTGCCTGGTAACCCCAGGGTGCTCTTTCAGCCAGGGGATTACCAGATTGACGGGATCCGGATACAAGGAGTGCGCATGTCCCGTGGCCCTCGCTTTGGGGTCAATGTGGGTTGGCGCTGGAGCATGGCTGGGATCGATATTGTGCATTTGGGAGGAGCAGCAGCCCCGATTACCCGGGAGCAGTCGATTCTGTTGTCTCGGCCCGATGTGATGCTGGTGCCGGTTGGTGGCGGCCCGAAAAACTATGACCCTGCCGGAGCCAAAGCCGCGATTGAAGCCTTGCAACCGAAGCTGGTGATCCCAACCATGTACCGTACCGCTGCTGCTGAAGAGGGGCAATGTGAGCTGGTGCCTTTGCAGGAATTTTTAAGTCTGTTTCCAGCCGCCGCCCTACAGCCTGCAGCCAGCAATCCCCTCATTCTCTCCGCCCAGGCTTTGCCTCCTCAAGGCGTTGTCATTCTCTCGTTCGGGGAGTAGTAGCCGTGCAGCGTCGGTTCTGGGGAGTCGGTATCGGACTGGGATCCCTGCTGGTGGCGGGCTTGCTCTACTACGGCCACACCTTGCCTGAGGATCCTGAAGTTTTGGCAGGAGCCCATCCGCTGCGACTGCAACTGGCCCTTTGGTTGGGCAAGGATGCCCATGTTGTAGATGTGCGGGGCAAAACTGCCCTGTTTTTTGTGGACAGTGGCCTCAATACCCGTCTTTTACTCAAGCATGGGGTTGATCCCAATCAGCTGGATAAGGGTGGGGCCAGTCCTTTGCACCAAGCTGCCCGCCTCGGCAACTCGGAGGTGACAAAAGCCCTGCTGCAGGGGGGGGCACAGGTGAATGCTCGCTTTGGAGCGGGTGGGCTGCCGCTGCATTTTGCCGCTTGGTCGGGCAACCCAGAGGTTGTCAAACTGTTGCTGGAGTATGGCTCTGAGATCGATGAGCCGGATGGCTACGGCCTCACCCCCCTGAACATTGCTCAGGATCTACGCCGTTGGGAAGCTGCAATCATTCTCTCCCAGTGGTCCCGCCCTACCGCAACGGAGTGAGGGAATGAGTAAGGGGATCCCCTGCCCATGTCAGAATGGTGGCGACATCGTTCTCCATGTTTGTTTACCTTAGGTTCATGCCTTCTGTCAGCAGCGCCGAGCCGATTGCCGAAACCGCTGAGCCAGCTTCTTCTAGCTCAGAACCGTTGCCTTGCGCCTTGGGCACGCCAGGGCAAACAGAACCCGGACTCCCGACTCCAGAAGGCATGGGATCCCTGAAGCACTGGTGGGCGCAATGGAAACAAAAGCTGCGGCTGGAAACCCAGTTGCTGTTTGTGGCAACGCTGGTGGTGTCGCTGGTGGTGAGCAGTTTCACCTTTTGGGCCGTCAGCAACGTGCAGCAGGATGCCCAATTTAACGAGGCGCGCTTTGGTCGGGATCTGGGCTTGCTTTTGGCGGCCAATGTCGCCCCCTTGGTGGCCGAAGATCGAATTAGCGAAGTGGCCCAACTCTCGCGGCAATACTTTGAGAGTACCAGCAGCATTCGCTACCTGCTCTACGCCGACCCGAATGGAGATATTTATTACGGGATCCCGTTTTCCAACCAGGAAGTCAAAACCTCCCTTAGCCTGACCCGGCGCATTCAACTGCCGGACAATCGCCCCCCTGCGGAGGGTCAACCGCTGGTGCGCACCCATCTCACCCCTGCTGGGCGTGTTACGGATATTTTTGTTGGCATCTACCACCAGGGCCAGTTTCTGGGCACCTTGGGCCTAGGCATTAACCCGAACCCCGCCCTGATGCGCTCCACTCAGTTGGCGCGGGAAGTGTCGATCGGGGTCTTTTTAGCAGTGTGGGTCTTGGCTATTCTCGGCTCGGTGGTCAATGCCCTCACCATCACCCAGCCGATCAAAGAATTGGTCAAGGGTGTTCAGGAGATTACCAAAGGCAACTTTAAGCAGCGCATTGATCTCCCCTTTGGCGGCGAACTGGCCCAGCTGATTGATAGCTTTAACGAGATGGCAGAACGGCTGCAGAGCTACGAAGAGCAAAATATCGAGGAACTGACGGCAGCTAAGGCCAAGCTGGAAACCTTGGTTTCCTCGATTGTGGATGCCGCCATTCTGCTCGATGCGGAGTTTCGGGTGCTCTTGCTCAATCCAGCGGCCTCGAAAATGTTTGGCTGGGAAGGGGAGCCGGTTTTGGGCAAAACCTTGCCGGAGCTGTTGCCAGAAGATTTGCGCCTGCAACTGGCTCGCCCGCTGCTACAAATTGCCCGCGGCGATCAAGAGGCTGAGGAAATTCGCGTCAACCTCAATGGCCCCACTGCCCGTATCATCCGCGTCATGCTCTCCCCAGTGTCGGATCCCCGTCGGCAAAATCTGAAGGGGATCGTAGTAACGGTGCAGGACATCACCCGCGAGGTGGAATTGAACGAGGCGAAAGCTCAATTTATCAGCAACATCAGCCATGAGCTGCGTACCCCCCTCTTCAGCATCAAATCCTTTATTGAAACCCTCTACGAGTACGGCGAGCAGATGAGCGCTGCAGAGCGGCAAGATTACCTGGAAATTGCCAACCGTGAGACGGATCGCCTCACCCGCCTGGTCAACGATGTTTTGGATCTATCCCGCCTGGAATCCGGCAAGCAGTATCGTTTCGAGGGCATCGACATCTCGGCAGTGATCGAGCAAACGCTGCGCACCCACCACCTCCAGGCCCGCGACAAAGGGATCCACTTGCGCAAATTCGTGGATCCGGATCTGCCGCTGGTGTGGGGTAACTACGATTTGCTGCTGCAGGTGCTGACCAATTTGTTGGGCAATGCCCTCAAGTTCACCCCTGCCGAGGGTTCTGTGAGTTTGCACGCCCATGTGGTCACTCAGCCGGATGGATCCCCGCAGGCGGTGCGGGTGGCGGTGGCCGATACGGGCATTGGCATTGCCCCTGAAGATCAAGAGCGGATTTTCGACCGTTTTTTCCGCGTAGAAAACCGGGTACATACCCTGGAGGGCACAGGCTTGGGGCTGGCGATTGTCCGCAACATCCTGGAGAAGCACCACAGCCGCATCCATCTGGAAAGTAAGCTGGAGCAGGGATCCACCTTCTGGTTCGATCTGCATCTGCAGGGTATGGCGGATGGCTTGCCGGTTGAGTTCGCTGCCTTTCAAGGGGAGACGGATCCCCCCAGTTGTGGCTGGCGAGATGGCCCTGAACAAGAGGGTGTACCCGAATCCACCCGAAGGTTGAAGAAGGAACCAGACCCAGCCTGAAGGAGGCAGACAACATTGGCAGCCCAAGCCAGGTTGTCTACAGTATGGGAAGTGCGAGGGCAAGCCTAGCATTCCTACAAGGGGAGGTAATCGGATGGAAAGCCTACTGACCATCTTCTTGGGCTTGGGTCTCAGTGCAGCTTGTGGATTTCGAATTTTTGTGCCCCTCCTGGTAATGAACATTGCCGCCCAGTCGGGTCATCTGGAGTTGGCTGACGATTTGCAGTGGGTTGGCTCGGATGTAGCCTTGATGGTTTTTGCGGTGGCTACCTTTTTTGAGGTGGCTGCCTATTATGTGCCCTGGGTGGACAACCTGCTGGATGTGCTGGCAACGCCAGTGGCGGTGATAGCCGGGATCCTTGTCATGTCGGCGGCAATCGGTGACATTGCCGCACTCAGCCCGCTCCTGCGCTGGACTTTGGCTGCCATCCTTGGGGGTGGGGCCGCTGGGATCACCCAGGGGACAACCGATGTGCTGCGTTTGGTTTCCACCACAACCACCGGGGGTTTGGGCAATCCGTTGCTGGCGACCACCGAAAACCTCACCTCTCTGATGCTGGCGGTGGTAGCAGTGCTGGCCCCCTGGCTGGCGGTGGTGATGTTTGGCCTGTTGGTGTATTGGCTGGGTAAGCGGGCGTTGCGACTGTTGTTTCGTCAAAAACATCAGGGATCCCGTGCAACCGGCTCCTCTCCTACCCCAAGCTGAGCAGGGATCCCTATAACAGCGGTTCTAGACTGTTGTTCTACACTTAAGAGAGTTTGAGTTTCGGATTGTTGCCTTCATGCCTCCTCGCTGGCCCCGTAAACCCTCCCGCCAAGATCCCGAGTTTCGCAAGTTGGACGACCGCTATACTTATGCCGCCCATATTGCAGTATTTCTCTGTGTCGGTTCTGGGTTGGTGTTTTTTCAGCAGCTTTACCGGGCAGACTGGCAGTGGTTGGTGCCGCTCCTGGGTTGGTGGGCTTTGAGCCTTGGGATCCACAGCCTCTGGATCTTTTTTGTGGCCCGCTACCCAGTCAACCCTGGCTATGTAGAGTTGACCCCACTTGAACCGTCAGAAGCCCCGGAAGTGGATCTCTGAGCAACGGAGTAAATCCTCGCATTCTCGCAGAGCCTATCTGACTGGGTAACCTTGCTACAATTGGGATCCCCTTAGCAACCCAACAAGCAAAGTTTCGACTATGACCCCACGCAACAATCATCACCTTGCCATCGACAACGACGAGCTGATGCGTCGGGTGGAAGATCTGATCAATGCCTCCAAAAATCGCTATCGCATTACCGTCCAGGTAGCCAACCGTGCCAAGCGCCGCCGCTACGAGGATCCAGACGATATGGAAGATGGCTGGATGAAGCCGATCCGCCGGGCGGTGATCGAAATGTCGGACGAGCTGACGGAGCCAGAAATTATTGGTGATGAATAGGGGCGAGTCAGGACAAGTTACCCCGCCTTAAGCCATGCCCAAGGGGATCCTAACTGCGATGGGATCCGTCCGCTAGGCTCTCGGAAGAGGGTTTCTTCTCTTCGTATGGACTGCTGCGGTCGTGCAGATGCGATTCCATCAGGTGTAGCAGTCGCTGGGTTTCTTCTGAGCTGAGGCCCTGAATGTGCATTTGCAGGGGGGTGCGGAACCCCAAGGTTTGCTGAGGGAAAGGGATCTGGATCCCGGCTTGATCGAAGGCATGTTTGAGGCGACGACGGTACTCCCGTGCCACTTTCCACTGTTGTAGGGGCTGCACCTTGATCCAAAGGCGCAGGGTTACCCCCCGCTCCCCTAGGTGATCGACACCGTGCATCTCCGGCAGATCCAAAATTTTCTCTCGCCAAACGGGCTCTCGGTACATCTCCAGGGCCACCTGCTCGGTGATGCGCATCGCTTGCTCCAGATCATTTTCGTAGGCAATCTCGATCCCCAGATCGACCCGAGACCAGCCATTGGAGAGATTCTCCACAACGCGGATGGCACTATTGGGGATGGAAATCAAGGTGCCCTCGGTGTTGCGCAATTGGGTCAGTCGCAGATCCATGTGTTCCACCAGGCCCCCCCGCCCATCCACCACAATCACATCCCCTTCGGCAAACTGATCCTCCAACAAAATCAATAGACCATTAATGATGTCTTTGATCAGATCTTGTGCCGCCAGAGAAATCCCCAAGCCAATAAAGCCAAGGCTAGCCACCAAGGGGCCAATATTCACCCCCACCAAAGCCAGCCCCACCAGGGATCCCACCAAAATCAGTGTGGTGGCGGCGATCCCTTTCGCGACCCCGGCAAAGGTGCTGAGACGCTTACTAAGGCGATAGGTGGGGGTTGTGGGAGCATTTTGCCACTGTTCTTGGCGCAAAGCAGCAAAGAGGTTGTCCAGCACCAGGCCACTCAGCCAAACACTGCCGTAGGTGGCGAAACCCACTCCCGCCAGCCGCAACAGAGGCCCCCGCAGAGAAACCAGGAAAAAGGTTTGTAAAGCTCGAGTCTGTGGGAACAGCCCCAAGCTCACCCCCACACCCCCTATCCAGACGCCAACTTGCACCAAGCGCAGCAGACGAATTTGCAGCTCCAGATAGGATTCCTGCCGTTTGCGTTGAGCCTGTTGTTCCATCAGGATCGGATCGACACCCGGTTGCTGCTCTTCCTGAAGGCGTTCCTGCATTTCGGCCTGAATCGCGCTGTATTCTGCCTGTAAAGCATCTCGTTGCTGGGTGAGGCGCCGGCGCTCCCGCTGACAGAGCCGACCTGTGCCCCAAACCGCCAACAGGATCCCAAGGGCAATCAATCCCTGCCGGCGCAAAAACTGGGGTTGCCGCTCCTGCTGTGAGGTGCGTAGGGCCTGCTCGACAATATCGGCCACCTGCTCTGCCCAATCAATGGCCTGAGTTCCCTGCAGTTGGGCGTCAAGGGAAGTGACCGTGAGTAGATACTGCCCGTTAACCTGAACCACCGGCTGATTGGTCTGGGCATCGATGACCACCGATACCTCCAGCGTGTCCAAATCCAGAGGCATGGCAGCCAGGCGACGCAAAGTTTGTTCAATGGAGCGGATCCGCTGGGATACCGGCGGGGTACTACCGGGATCCCCTTGCGGCGCTGTCACCAAAAACAGACGTCGCCCATCCAATGTGACCGCTCCCGTTTGAATCGGGGAAGAGGCCGGGAGGCTAAGCGCTTGCCGCAATTCTTCGATGGCATCCACCGTATTCAGCAAAGGCAGACTGGGCAGCGAGGTGTTGTTAGGGGCGGGGGTTTCTTGTCCCCAGGTGGGTGGGGCAGCCAAAACAATGCTGAGGAGCGGTAGCCAAAGCAGGGATCCCGTTTTCCCGAGCTTTAGCCTGTGTGGATGTCGCGGATTCTGCGGCATGAGCCGATGCTGGATCTCAGTCTGGGATCAATCTAGGATCAATCTAGGAAGAAAAATGCGATACCAAGAATGGTGTAGGTAGCCAGAAGCAGCAACCCCTCCAACCAGTTAGAACGTCCATCGCTGCTGACCGAATTGATTAACAAGACCGAGACGGCGATCGCCACCAATTCCACCATGCCGAAATTGAAATTCATCGGCTGATGGAGTACATCCCCTGCTAGTACCAACAGGGGTGCCACAAACAGGGCAATTTGCATCGTCGAACCGAGGGCCACTGAAAAGGATAGATCCATCTTGTCTTTCATGGCCACCGTCACCGCTGTTGCATGTTCTGCGGCATTGCCGATAATCGGCAGCAGGATCACCCCCATAAAGAGCGGCGTGACGTGAAAGTGCTCCAGGGTGCTCTCCAGGGTGCCCACCAGCAGCTCAGACTCCACCGCCACCAACACCGTCAACCCCAGCAGGGCCAACAGCCAAGGCCACACCCCAACTTGCTCTGGAGGCGCTGTCAACACCTGGGGAATGGATCCCTGAGCTTGCAACACTGGATTGGGGGCGAGGCGATCGGCGGCTTCATCTTCGGCAGCCTCCGCTTCGTGAATGCTGTAGAGGTAGCTGTGGGTTTTCAGGGAGAACAGCAAAGTCAATCCATACACCCCGATCAACACCAAGGCCACTGCTGTGGATAGCTCCTGGATCGACAGCTCCCCCAGGGTGACATCGGCGTAGGTGACCACACTGGGCAAGATCAAAGCCACCACCGCCAGATTCATCACCGAGGCATTCATCCGAGCCACTTCGGGCCGAAAGCTCTGCTCCCGAAACTTAATGCCCCCCAAAAACATGGCCAAGCCCGCCACCAAGAGCAGATTGCCGATGATTGAGCCGGTAATCGAAGCCTTGACCACATCCACCAACCCAGCCTGCAGCGCCACCAACCCAATGATCAACTCCGTGGCATTGCCAAAAGTGGCATTCATCAGTCCCCCGATCGTGGGCCCCGTCAGGGCGGCAATCTCTTCGGTGGCTTGACCCATAAACTTCGCCAAGGCCACCACCGCCAAAGCCGCACAAATAAAGACCACATTGGGATCCCAACCCTGAAAGTGCCCCACCCACGACAAAGGGATCCCGGCCAACAACACAATCATTAAGCTGTTCAAACCTCTCTGCCAACCTTCGGCAGAACGATCTGGAGAAACCAGAGGATTCACATCAGCAAGAGTCATGGTTGCACAGGGGGAGAGAAAACACGGTAAGCCAGCAGAGGCAGTCAGGAGAAAGCTGCCTAATCCCAGCGCTTACAGGCAACAGGATAAGCCACCCCCAAAAGTCTAGCGGTTGTGAGGAGGGGTTGAATAGAGGCTCGCAGCTAGGGGGAAATGACGCGAGTGCGTTCTAGCTGACGGGTGATCTCGGCCCCCAGTTGTTCGGATAAACGGCGCGGGTCGGCAATTTTTAAGACGCTGCTGCCCTCCACCTCGAAAGGAAAGGATCCCGTCACACCCTCACGGGGCAGTTGCACCAGTAGCAACTGTTCGGGACGCTTCGATTGCAGGGCATAGCCCAACTCCAGACAGACTTGCGGGCTGGGCAACGGGCGGCCATGCCCATTCACCTGTACAGGGGTGACATCGGCCACCACCAGCAGGGCATGCTTGAGCTTGCGAATTAGGGCGGCATCGATAAGCAGGGTTTCCGCTTCAGAGAGAGGGGATCCCTGCAACTGCAGGGGGAGGCTGAGCTTGTGTTTGCGGTTCAGGGTTTCCACCACCGTCTCGAGGGTGCGCTGCAGGGTGTGGCTGGATTCGGGGTAATCCGATTGGCCGCAAAAATAGATCAGCGGCTCGGTCATGCTCAGGGTGGCGCGCTTGTTGAAGTAGATCTCGCGGCTGATCAGATCTAGATTGGAAATACTGTAAGCACCGCTGCCCTCAATGTAAAACTCCACCAGTTCTCCCTCTAAGTAGCGCTGCCACCAAAGGGAGGTCTTTACCTGCTCCACATCGTCGAGAAAATCGGCCCGCATCGCCGTTTTGAGTAAGCCGGTGCGACTCAAACGCAGATCAGGGCTTTTCTGCTGAACTTGGGAGGCGGATAGAACGGAGTCCAAGTACCAGGCTTTCAGGACGATGATCGCCATGGGATCCCTCTGCACATAGCCTCAAAGGTACCTGATTTTTTCGGAGAGCGTCATACCCCATTCAACCCAACCGGAGCGCCAGATCCAGCAGTCGATGGGCCATTATCGATTTTTCACAGGGGAGGATGGTTTCAATGTCTCCGCAGCGGGGGATCCAATAGCCCTGGTTGTGGAGGCTACCAAATCCACTGTCCGGCAGGTCGATCGGGTTGGCCACGATGGCATCCAGTCCTTTCTGATGCAGTTTCTCCTGAGCCGGGGGCAAGGGATCCCCCGTTTGCGCCGCAAAGCCGATGATGCGTTGCTGGGGCCGTTTGCCTTGGCTCAGGGCTGCAACCACATCTGGGATCCGTACCAATGGCAGCGTCTCCGGCAACTGGGCCTTGGGTAACTTTCCCGCAAAAGGCTGAGCAGGGCGTACATCTCCTACAGCAGCAGCCATCCAGAGCATATCCATCTGGGGGAAGAGGCTGGTCAATACTCGTTCCAATTGGGCGGCGGTCTCCACAGACAGGGCTTGAATGCCAAACCATTCCGGCTGAAACGGGATCCCGAGCGGCCCATGCACCAGGGTCACACTTGCCCCCCGACAGGCAGCCGCCACCGCCAAGGCGATCCCCATCCGACCACTGGAGGGATTGCCGATAAACCGTACCGCATCGATCGGCTCACGAGTCCCGCCGGCACTGATCAAAACCCGTTTGCCTTGCCAGTCCCGTTGCCCCTTTGTCCACAACAGAGCCAGTGCGTACTCCTGCAACGCCTCCGGTTCCAACAGGCGTCCTTCCCCCACGGCATCACAGGCCAAACGCCCACTGGCGGTCGGCAAAGCCCAAAAGCGGGAATCCTGCTGCAACCTCTGCCAATTCTGAGCCACCGCTTGAGCCTGCCACATTTGAGTGTTCATCGCGGGCGCCAAAGCCACTGGGCACTGGGAAGCCAAGATCACATTGGTGAGCAAGTTGTCCGCAAGGCCATGAGCCAATTTCGCTAATGTATTGGCCGATAGTGGGGCGATCAAAATCGCTTCTGCCCATTCCCCCAACTCAATGTGCAGGGGGCGGCCTCGTGTAGGTTGCCAAAAGTCTGCGTCGGTCAGAGTCGGTTGTCGGGACAAAGCCGCAAAGGTTAGAGAGGAAACAAACTTTTCCGCTGCCGTCGTTAAAACCACTTTCACCTCTGCTCCCTGTTGGGCCAACCCAGAGACCAAGGCACAGGTTTTGTAGGCGGCAATTCCTCCACTCACCCCGATCAGAAGGCGCCGACCCAACCAAAAGAGATCCATACAGAGTTGACAACAAAACCGTCTTGATTCCAGTTTCCCTGTTTTTGCCGGATTCCGCCGTAGGAATCCGAATCTATAGACTAAAGATTAAAGATGGCTTTGTCTGCCTAAAGGATGTTGCCGGGAACATTCCCCTCGGTCTGCATGGGTTGTCCATCTACCTGAGGACAAACCCCTCTTCTCAACTGATGTGAAAGTCTCAGCCCAGACAATCGCCGACCCTGCCATCAGGCAAGTCAATTCCCACTGCTGTTTTGCGCACTCCCTCTACTAGCCGAAATCAGATCGGTGAAGTTATCTTGTTGGATAAGAACAGATTTGATCAAAACTCTATTGCAAGTTCTGTTTCTTTCTGGCTACACTAACTGTTGTTCTCAAACCATCTTGATATGGCTACAACACCCAAACCAAAACCACTGACTGGTCAGGAACTCCTCGATAAGGTGACTTCGATGGAGAATGTGGATCGCAAGGAAAAGGCCCGTGCCTGTGGTTATGTTACCTATACCAAGAATGGCCAAGAGCGTGTGAATTTGATGCAGTTTAACAATGCACTGCTCAAGGCTGTCGGCGTAGACCTAGATGCCAGTGATGAAAATGGATCTCGGGGTCGCGCACCCACCTTCCGAGTTTCAGTTCATAAGAATGGCAATCTGCTGATTGGAGCCGCCTATACTAAGAAGATGGGGCTCAAGCCCGGGGATGAGTTCGAGATCAAGTTAGGTCACCACAACATCAAACTGGAGCGCATCGACTGATCTTTACGTTGTTTATCGATGTCGATCTAAGTCCTTCATCATCAAGTGCTCCTTCTGGGTAGGTCTTTACCTTGGTGGCTTACTTTCCTAAGAGTGCCGGAGGGGCGAACACCTCTCCGGTTCGGATCTTCCACAAGGGGAGCTCTGTTGGATGGGGATCCCTGATGGCTTTTATATCAACTTTCAACTTTATATCAACCAATGGCTTGACCAGTGTGGGTTCGTTATCCTGAGAACAGTTGAATTTGGGCTGTGGCGATGAGCACTCCGACGTTGCAGAATGTTTCTCGTCGGTGGCGACGGTGGCGAACTTAGGTAGGGCTGTTGTTGCTGGGGGTGATGTTCTTTGCCGTCAGGGTGATCCAGTCTCATCCGCCGGTTTGGTCACAATCGAACGCCCCGTTGCAGTGGGTTTCTTCTCAGCCTACCCCTGAACAACGGGATGTCTATGTCGATGGGGTGATCCGGTTGCAATTTAATCAGCCGTTGGATCCCAACCTGCGGCGTTTGGTTACGGATCTGGATCCCCCGGCAGCGGTTATTTTTGATGTGCAAGGGAATGAGCTATTGCTGAAATCTCGGGATCCCTTGAGTTTTAGTACCGATTACACTCTCACGGTTTCTCCTCAGGAAGGATTGCCACTAGAGCAGGCGATACGGCTACCTTTTCGGACTGAGCCGGAATTCACCTATGAAAAGGATGTCAAGCCGCTTTTGGAAGCCAGTTGTGTGGGCTGTCATCAGCCGGGGGGCCGTCAACGCACGCAACTGTTGGATAGCTACGAGGCAACTTTGGCCTATGTAACGCCAGGAGATCCCAACAGTGAATTGCTTAACCCCCGTTGGACGGGCCGTCATGCCACTATCCTGAATGCGAACAACCCCAACCGTCCCCAACCGCGTGGCGGATCCCCAGAGATTGCCTATATCCAGGCCCGTGGACTGCCTTTGTCCCGCCTTGGTCTCTGGACCCCGGAGGAAGTGGAGATCGTCCGCACCTGGATTGTGCAGGATGGGGCCCCTCAAACCAGTGCCCGTGTGCAGGCGGGTGGGTAAAAGTCCATTCTTCGCCGGGATCCCGCTGATGGGACTTGTCTATCTTCTTTCCTAACCCGCCATGCCTTTGCTCGGGTGAAACACCAACAGCCCCCCCTACCCAAGAACATCGCAGTGCTCCGCCTATACCGCTTGCGGTTGGGTGGTGGTGAGGCGTTGACCCTCCGGGTCGTCCGGAGGACAATGCGCCCAGCAATCACTCAATCTTGGCCTGCTGCTGAATGTACTGGGTGAGCACAGCAAGAGGTGCGCCGCCACAAGAAATGATGCAGTATGAACGGTTCCAGAAGACGGGCTTGCCACGGTAAACCTTGACTAGGTGCTCAGCAAACTCTTTGCGAATCAAGCGACTGGAAACAGTTTTCAGGTTGTTCACCAGTTTTGAGGGCTGAACCTTTGGGTTAACGGACATGAGCACATGAACATGATCCGCCTCCCCATTGAACTCGATTAATTCTCCCTCCCACTTTTGCAGGGTTTCCGCAAATATTTCTCTGAGCCTATTCAGCATGGGTTGAGTGATACACTTGCGGCGGTACTTGGTGCAAGTGACTAAGTGAAAGTAGATGCTGTAAGAGCAGTGATAGAGGGTGTTTAAGGGCAGTGACATCAGAAGCGACTAAGTGTTACAGTGCGCCTATGATAACCCTGACGTATGAGTACAAGCTCAAACCGACTCAGCAGCAGGCCGAACAGATCAACCACCATCTGGAGATATGCCGTAGGGTCTGGAATGATGCTCTGAGAGAGCGCAAAGACTGGATGGCTTCTCGCAAATGTCCGGTCAATGCCTGCTCTCTGCGTAGCGAGTCCATCATCCCGGCAGACGCGCCATACCCCAGCTTTAAGCTGCAATGCCAACGGCTGAGTGAGGCAAAGCGGCTTGACAAGGATCTGGCGTCTGTCAATGCTCAGGTCTTGCAGCAGGTTTTGAGGCGCTTAGACCAAGCCTTTGACCGTCGCAAAAAGTTGGGGACTGGGTTCCCCCGGTTCAAAAAGCCGGGACAGATGCGGTCGTTTGCGTTCCCTCAACTAGGCAAGACTCCCCTGAACAATGGGGCAGTTAAGTTGCCTGGGCTGGGGTGGATGGCCATTCGTCAGTCACGGCCATACCCAGAGGGTTTCATGGTCAAGCAAGCCAGGGTGGTCAAGCGGGCCTCTGGCTATTACGTCCTGCTCACTTTTCAGGCGGACATTGCCATCCCAGAACCACCGTTGGTGGGGCCTGTGGTTGGCGTAGATGGGGGCCTGGAATATTTTCTCTCCACCTCGGACGGGCTCCAACTCGAGCGTCCCAAGTTTTTCGTGGGTCTGCACCGCAAGCTTAAATTGCTGCAACGCCGGCTGAAGCGGAAACAGATTGGGTCTGCGAACTGGAAAAAGGCTCAGCTCAAGGTGGCACGGCTGCATGAGCGGATTGCCAATACCCGCAAAGACTTCCACTTCAAGGCAGCTCACCGACTTTGTCATGAAGCTGATGTGATTGTGGTTGAGGACTTAAACCTGATTAACCTCAGTCGACCTCAGTCGCGGCATGTTGGGCAAGCACATGCTGGATGCCGGCCACGGACAGTTTCTGATCGCGTAGCGGTGCGGAGCACTAACTCGGTGCTGCCCTGGGTGGGTTTCAAACGTGGCAAGGCGGTGGTGAAGGAGCAGGCAGCGGGCACCTCTCAGGAGTGCCCTAAGTGTGGGGAAGCCGTTCGCAAAACGCTGTCAGTGCGCTGGCATGAATGCCCCTGTGGCTGCTCCATGCCTAGGGATATTGCCAGCGCGTTGGTTCTGCGGAATAGGTTTATGCCTACGGCACCCTATCGGGAACAAAAGCGCGGTGGGGCGCACCGTGCTGAAAATGCCCCTGGAGAGGTTCTGGCGGGGGTGTCCTTTGGGACGTCTAGCCAAGACTCTATGAACGGGGAATCTCCTGCTGTACGCAAAGCGTTAGCGGGATGGGCGTCAAGGATCTGTTTTGGAGCCGCATGACCATGAACCCCTCGCAACCGCTCGCCACCGTTATCCAGGGATCCCTGAGTCGTGGATTGGAAGCTCGCCTCAACCCTGGCATTTCCGTAGAAGATCTGCGGGTGGGTAAGTTTATGGTCATTCAAGGGCAACGGAACCGCTTCTTCGGCCTGCTCACCGATGTCACCCTGGAGGCCAGTAACAACCAGATCTTGATCAACCCGCCGCGACCGGAAGAGGTGTTGCTGCGGGAGGTTTTGGCCGGTACCAGTACCTATGGCATCATCGCCCTCACCCCAATGCTGATGTTGGTGCCCCGGCAGGCTGAGACAGAACGGGAATATCCTCTCGTGGGGGCAGATACTGAGGGGCAATCCCCAGAAAGTCTGGAGTTGCTACCAGTCAAAACCGTTCCGGCCCATTTCTCCCAGGTGTACGAAGCGCGGGAGTTGGATTTTCGCACCGTTTTCGGCTGGGAAGAAGACCCGGAGCGGCGTAACTTCGCCATTGGACAGCCGATCGATATGTCCGTCCCCATCTGTCTGGATCTGGATCGCTGGGTGGAGCGCAGCAACGGCATTTTTGGCAAATCCGGAACGGGCAAATCCTTCCTTACCCGTCTGATCCTCTCCGGCATTATTCGCAAACGGGCGGCGGTGAATCTGATCTTCGATATGCACTCGGAATACGGCTGGGAAGCAGCCACCGAAGGGAGACACCTCAACACCGTCAAAGGCCTGCGGCAACTGTTCCCTGGCCAAGTGCAAATCTATACTCTGGATCCCGATTCCACCCAGCGGCGGGGGGTGCGCGACGCCCAGGAACTCTACATCGCCTACAACCAAATTGAGGTGGAGGATCTGGCGCTGTTGGCGGGAGAGTTGAACCTGTCGGAAGCAAGCTTAGAAAATGCCATTATTCTGCGCAACGAGTTTGGCCGCGATTGGATCAGCCGCCTCTTAAGCCTCTCCAACACAGAGATTCAAGAGTTTTGCGAGCAGAAAATGGGCAACAAAGCCTCGATGATGGCGTTGCAGCGCAAACTGACCCGCCTGGATGACTTGAAATACATCCGCAACAGCCTACCCCACAACTACATCGGCCAAATTTTGGATGCCCTTAGCCGGGGCATTCATGTGGTGATCGAGTTTGGATCCCAGTCCAACTTGCTTTCCTATATGTTGGCCACTAATGTCATCACCCGCCGCATTCACCAAGCTTATGTTCATCAGGCGGAGCGCTACCTGCAATCCAAAAATCCCCTCGATAAACCGCGTCAACTGTGTATCACCATCGAAGAAGCCCACCGTTTTTTGGATCCCCGCGCCGCCAAGCAAACCATTTTCGGCACCATCGCCCGCGAGATGCGCAAATACTTTGTCACCCTGATGGTGGTGGATCAACGCCCCTCAAGTATTGACAGTGAAGTGATGTCGCAGTTGGGTACGCGCATTACCGCCCTCCTCAACGATGACAAAGATATCGAAGCGGTCTTCACCGGGGTAGCCGGTAGTCAAAACCTAAAAACCGTTCTGGCCAAGCTGGACTCGAAACAGCAAGCCCTTGTTCTTGGCCATGCCGTACCGATGCCGGTGGTGGTGCAAACCCGCCCCTATGATCAGCGCTTCTACGCCGAGATTGCCGATCCCGATTGGTCCCAGGCTTCGGATGCGGAGGTGTTGTTGGCGGCTCAGCAGGCCAAAGCCGATCTAGGACTGTAGCGGCAGCAGCAGGCCAAAGCCTAAGGAACCAACACCACCTTGCCCTGCACCAGCCGTTGGCTCAGGTAGTAGTGGGCATCGGCTGCAGCCCCAAGGGGAAAGCTCTTGTCCACCACCACTTGCAGTTCCCCTCGATCCACCAGGGCAGCCACCTGTTCCAGGATGTGCTGTTGATGGGCCAAAGCGGCGGGGAGGTTCATCAGTTGCGGTGTGAGCATGAGGGTCAATTGGATCTCTAGATTGCGCTGGCGGGCCACTTTCCAAGGGGTGTCTGAAGCGGGCTCCAGGAGGGTGCAGAGACTGCCATAGGGACGTACAACCCCAAAAGTTTGGCCAAAGGTGCTGCCGCCGACGGTGTCCAGGGCAAAATCAACTCCCTCCCCTGCAGTCCAGTTCAGCAGAGCGCTCACCCAGTCCTCCGTTTTGTAGGGGATAGCCAAGGTAGCACCCAGCTGTTCCACAAATTGGGCCTTGGCCTGAGAGCCAACGGTGGTGGCCACAGCCGCTCCGGAGCGCCGCGCCAACTGAATCGCCAAATGCCCTACCCCTCCAGCACCGGCATGAACTAGGGCTGTCTTGGCGTTGGTTACCAGAGAAGTTCCTTTGCCTCGATCCCCTAAGGCTTCCCAGGCGGTAATGACCGCCAAAGGTAGGGCTGCTGCTTGCACAAACGACAAAGACTTGGGTTTGTGGGCAAGGGCGATTTCGGGAACAACGGTGTACTCGGCGTAGCAGCCACTGCGATCCCCAAGACCGCCGTAGCAAAAATACACTTCATCTCCTGCTCGAAATCGCTGCACTGCCGCACCCACAGCCACCACAACCCCGGCTCCATCACAACCCAGAATGGCCGGCCATCGATTGGGGTAAAAGGTACCCCGTTGCCGCAGCTTGGTATCGATCGGGTTGACGCTGGCGGCCCGCAGTTGCACCTTGACCTCATTGGGCGCTTGGATCTCAGGTTCCGGCAGATCCCGCAGAACCAAAACTTCTGGACCACCCAATTCTGTAATCACAATGGCTTTCATGGGTCTTCAGAGGGATTTTCGGGAGGTTGGCCAAGGACTGGCTAAAATGCCATGGCAGAGAAGAGCACCGGCAGTTCAGAACCTGGCTCCAGTCTAGATTTGGGGATGATTGTATCGCCTATTCTCGACGGTGCTTGACAAGCTTCCAGTCGAAGATGACATTAGAAATCTGACCCAGGGCCCAGAGGAGAGGGAATGAGCGAAAGGACGTTATTTGATAAGGTTTGGGATGCCCATACGGTGCGCATTCTCCCTTCCGGTCAGACCCAGCTGTTCATTGGCCTGCACCTGATTCACGAAGTCACCAGTCCCCAAGCTTTTGCCATGCTGCGGGAACGAAACCTACCGGTCCTCTTCCCAGAGCGTACCGTCGCGACTGTTGATCACATTATCCCCACCGACAATCTGGCCCGGCCTTTTGCGGATCCCTTGGCGGAGGAGATGATTCAGGAGCTGGAGCGCAACTGCCAGCACTACGGTATTCGCTTCTACAACAGCGGCTCCGGCAGACAAGGGGTCGTTCATGTCATTGCCCCAGAGCAAGGCTTGACCCAGCCGGGGATGACCATTGCCTGTGGAGACAGCCATACCTCTACCCACGGCGCTTTCGGAGCGATTGCCTTTGGGATCGGCACCAGCCAGGTGCGGGATGTTTTGGCCAGCCAAACCCTTAGCCTTGCCAAGCTGAAGGTGCGCCGCATTGAGGTGAACGGTCGCCTTAGCCCTGGCGTTTACGCCAAAGATGTCATCTTGCACATCATCCGCAAGTTGGGGGTGAAAGGGGGCGTTGGCTATGCCTATGAGTATGGGGGAAGTGCCATCGAGGCCATGGGCATGGAAGAGCGCATGACCCTCTGCAACATGTCGATCGAGGGGGGGGCTCGCTGTGGTTATGTCAACCCGGATGCGGTGACTTTTGAATATCTGCAGGGACGAGACTTTGCTCCTCAGGACGCGGCTTGGGAGGAAGCGGTGGCTTGGTGGAAGAGTCTGGCCAGTGATCGCGACGCGGTCTACGACGATCGGGTGGTCTTTGATGCGGCTGAGATTGCTCCAACGGTGACTTGGGGAATTACTCCCGGCCAGGGGATAGGCGTAGATGAGCGGATCCCTGCGCCAGAGGATCTACCGGAAAGTGAGCGAGTTTTAGCCCAAGAAGCCTACGCTTATATGGATCTAGAGCCCGGTCAACCGATTTTGGGCACGCCTGTGGATGTCTGCTTCATTGGCAGTTGTACCAATGGCCGTTTGAGTGATCTGCGAGAAGCCGCCAGGATCGCCAAAGGTCGGCGGGTGGCAGCGGGGGTCAAGGCCTTTGTGGTACCCGGTTCGGAACGGGTGAAGCAAGAGGCGGAGCAAGAAGGCTTACAAGCGATCTTTGAGGCGGCAGGATTTGAGTGGCGGGAGCCGGGCTGCTCGATGTGTTTGGCCATGAACCCGGATAAGCTGGTGGGTCGCCAACTGAGCGCTTCTTCTTCCAACCGCAATTTCAAGGGTCGCCAGGGATCCGCCAGTGGACGCACGCTGTTGATGAGCCCGGCTATGGTGGCAGCAGCGGCTGTCAGTGGCAAGATTGTGGATGTGCGAACCCTGCTCTAGTTTTGGCTTCGGCAGGGGATGGGGGGATGGTGCTGCTTTCCTCCGGCTAGGAATGGGGGGCTTGGCGAGCAATGACCACGATCAAGTCGTCTTCTAGGAGCTCAGTATCGGCGGGGGGGTTGACCCGTGAGGTACGGGATCCCCCTTGTCGGCGTTCTATAGCAACCAAAATCCCATCAAAATCCTGTTTTGCCCGCAGGGATCCCTGGGCAAAAGTGAGACCCACCCAACTTTTGGGCAAAGGCACCTTGTAGAATTGGTTACCGATCTGCACCGTCAGCAATTCCGCTAAGATGTCTGTGAGGCCACGGTTGCGCGTGGAGGTGGCGATCAGGTGGCTGGTCATTTCGTCCCCAACGACCACATCCTCTACCCCTGCGACCCGCATTTGGACATCATTTCTGCGATCCAGCAGTTGCGCACAGGTATGAATGCTGGGGTTGAGCTTCTCGATGGTGAGGGCCGCTAGCACCGTACGGGCATCCCGGTCTTGGTCGCTGCGAGGCCGGGTGGAGTCTGCCAGCAAGATGGCTTGGCTAGCCTGCCGAATGCCAATACTCTCCAGGACATCCAAAGCAGTGTAGTCCCCCGTATGGAAGTAGAGCTGGGAGCGATCAACCTTGCGCAGATCCCGCTCTGGGGTTTCCACAAATTCCGCCACGATCACGATCGGGCACTCCCGCAGTTTTGGATCCGATTGCAACTCCTCAATCACCAAATGGCCGCTGCGGTTCCAGCCACAAATGACGATGTGCCCGCGTAGCTCATCCAACTCCATCAAACGCACCTCAAGAGCCTCCCTCAGCCGCTCGATCATTACTGCCGAGACGATCCCCGTCAAGACGGCAAACATGGTCAAACCGCTCAGAGTCACCACCAGCGTTACCAGTCGTCCCGGCCCCGTACTGGCTTCAGCGCCGATGGGTTCTGCCGCGATCATGGTGAAGACACTCCACCAAAAGGCTTCATTGAGATTGGAAAAATTCCCCTCAGGATCCCCTTCAAATTGGTAGATGGCCAAGGTGCCACCAATGAGGATCAATCCAATCACCAGAAAAATACCGATTTGCAAACTCAGACTGGTGGACAGGGGGCCGGCCCGACGGGCGAGGCGACGATTGAGGAGGATACCCAAGCGCAGCAGGCGCAACAACCGTAACAGGCGCAGCCCCCGCCACAACGGCACAACCGAGAGGATATCCAGCCAGTAGTTCTGAAAAAACCGGGCTTTGCGATTGGCTGTCCAGTAACGCAGGGATAACTCCAGCATAAACAGGCCGTTGATCCCATCCCCCAGGCGCTGCAAAGGCTGACCCAGGCCTGTGCGGTTCAGCTCCGCTTCTGCCACGACGAGCAGAACCGAAGCCACGATCAGCCCCATCAGCAAAAACTCTAACCCCGGTTCCTGCAGCCATTGCGATACTTGATCCTTGAGGGTTCTTTGGGAAGCTGTATTCAGGGCATCGCGGGAACGGAAGCTGGGCAACGGCAGCATGATAAGAGCCCTCGGTCGGGTCGTGGGCAGAAGGCATTATTCTACAGGGATCCCACCGGTGCTGGAGTCGCTGACAACGTGGGGAGAAGGCTTAGGCGGCGCAATCCCGGCAATCCTGCATCTGCCACCACCACACTGCCATCCGGTAACAAGGCCAAGGTGGAAGGTTGCTCAAAGCGCGCTTGGGCAGCCGGGCCATCCTGCCAGCCGGGTTCATCCTGGCCTGCCAAGGTAGAAACTTGACCTCTGGGATTGAGGCGACGAATGCGATGGTTATCTCGATCCGCTACCCAGAGGATCCCTGTGGCATCAAAGGCTAGCCCACTGGGAAATTGAAAGCGGGCCTGAGCTAGCGGGCCATCCGCATAGCCCGCCTCCTGTCCTGATAAAGTGGTCAGCTGCCCACCGGGCAATAGCACCCGAATGCGGTGGTTGCCTTGATCCGCGATCCAAACCCGTCCGTTGGCTTCCACCGCAACTGCCGTCGGTTGAGACAACTGCCCTTGCTCAGCTGGGCCATCTGCGGATCCCGCCTGCCCCGTACCGGCCACCGTCATAACTTCCCCTTCGGCAGTAATGCGGCGGATGCGGTGGTCGGCTCGATCCGCAACATAAAGGCTACCATCTGGCCCTAAGGCTAAGCCAACGGGCGCACGAAACTGAGCCTGAGTGGGATCCCCATCCCGGTATCCAGCCTCACAAGTGCCGGCAAAGGTGGTGACTTGTTGTTGACGGTCGATATAGCGCAGGCAATGGTTGCCACTGTCTGCCACCCACAGCCCTCCCTCCGGATCCCAGAGCAGCCCTTGGGGAGCATCAAACCGCGCCTGATCGGCTAACCCATCCTGATAGCCAGCGGTGCCGGCACCTGCCCAAACCTTTAGCTCTCCTTCTGGAGAAAGGCGAAAAATTCGATGCTGGGCTGCATCCGCTAAATAGAGGTATCCCTCAGGATCCACGGCAATGCCAGCGATCTCTCGCACCGAGAGCGTGGATTCTGTGTCGGCATTAGAAACGGAAGTGTTGCCGATCGATAAGGTTTCCACAACCCAGGCTGGCGTTGCTGTGGCAGTGGGTGTGGGAGAAGGACTGGGGGAACGAGTCGCCACCGGCCAGTCGAGGATCAAGGTTCCCAAGCCCTGCCCCGAAGCATCGGCAAAGGCTACCCAGACGGAGCCAGAGAGAGACAAAGGGGGCATCACCGTCAGACGGCCTTCGCTGCGGGAGCGGATCTCGCCCCTGAGGATACGACTGGGGTTGGCTGCCGAAGCAAAGAGAACCGCTTCGACTCGTTCCAGATTTTCCCCTGAGAGCAGCAGCGGTTGCCCCGGAGTCACCTCGGGAGATCCGGCATGGAGTAGGGGCACCTCCACCTCGGAGAGAACCAACAGGGAAAGGCGACGATTACTGTTGGCGCTGTTGTTGGTACTGGCACCAGAACCGCTGGTGCGAGGAGAAAGGGTCAGGGATCCCTTCCCTTGGGCCAAAGTGGTTGAGCCCCGGTAGGCAATCGCACTCAGCTCAGCTTCCCCAGCCGGGGGATTGGTAAAGGTGAAGGTGGCGGGTTGCCCCTGGCGAAGGGTGGCCGTGGCGGTTTGGCGATAGGAGCCCCGAGTGATGCTGAGGTCGATCCCTTCCACTCCCGGCCACTCAGAGGTGCGGGCCAACCAACGATCCACTTCTGAGGCTGGTAACTGGGCCACTAGGTCGGATCCCTGTTCCTGGAGCAGCAGAACGATGCGGTTGTCTGGCACCGACAAACCCGACTGACGCGCTTGTTGCAGAGTCAGAGAATCTGGTGCTGGCGGAGAAGGGCTAGGGGTGAAGACTGGTTGTAGAGCTGAGGGCGGAACAACACTGGGGGATAGGGTAGAAGAAGAGAGGTTGCCACAAGCAGAGAGAGCCAGCACTAGGGCACCCAAAACAGGCAGAGATGGCGGCGTAGAAGGAACCCGTCGTGGCATGATCCGACTCATCCTCTCCTACAGACTGGAGCTTGGCGGAAACCCGAACCCATTAGCCTGCAAACAGAAGCTGCTTGCTCTCCCTCTGTCTGAAACGCTGTACTCTCTTTTCCAAACGATACCCTGGGCGACTTGGGCAAATGCCCTAACCCCTGAACGCGATCCATGATTGACCATCCTCACCCACAGGTGAGTCACACTCCTCACTCTATCTATCCTTACTCGAATCCCTACCGAAAGGCCAGATGGTGACGCGAAAAGACGACCGAGCTGAAGATGGCAAATTCAGGGAATTGGAGCAAAGATTTCCTAGGATCCCGTTCTACTCATCCAGGACTAGGGATCCAACCGATGATTACACTGCAATTGCCACCATACCTAGATGTCTTAACCAAAAGACAGCTCTTGCGCGGGTTTGCTACAACAACGGTTGTGTCCCTAACCCATTTCAAAAGGCGAAAGTGCTCCGCGCCGCTGTCGCGAGGGGGATTAACCCCGTGCTAGGTGACCAGTGTTGGGGCTGCCATGACCCTCCGGCTCGTCCGCAGGACGAGAGGCGTTGGCAAAGCCTGTCGGAGAGATACGCGCTAGCGTGCCCTTGGTGCAAAGGGCTGTAGGCTCAAACAGTAGCTAAACCACCGGCGCGGAGTTGCTGCAAATCCTGTTTGTGTTTTTAAGTCCCTATTCACTAGAGGACACCTCGAAAAATTCACTCCTTATTGAGAATGCAAACGATGGGATACAGCTTTCAGCCCTCTTGCATTCACAACAGCCCAGTTAATCCAAGTGCTCTTATGGGATCCCCAAAATGAATAGTGAATAGGGATTAACATTTCACCTGGCGTACAACCATCAGCACACAAAAAGAGAATCAGAAGAGAATCAGACCAATCAAAATAAGAAAGATTATCACGTCCCACAGAACAAAAACGATACGCTCCGCCCTACTCAACGTTTTGTCGAACGCAGCACGAGTAAGTGAGATAACAATACCGCAGATGCCTACCAGAACCAACAGCAGCCACCTCTGATCAGCGGCAACAAAATGCACGCCGACTATGGCAATTAGGGCACAGATTGCTGCACGCAAAAAAAGTTGCCTCATAGCAGCACCTGCCATATTCTGCCTACTGAGTTTCCAAGCTTTCCAATCCATAGGAACCTGCTCACAATGTACCACTCCATATCAACTCCTATGTCAAGGTTCCCATTTACAATTTACAGCCCTTTCATGCTCCGCAGTCGCGTGTCGCGTAGCATTAGCGTTGCGTAGCAACAATGCCTACGGCAGGCTGCGCCACCCCAAAAGTAAACGCGGGTTTGCTACAACAACGGTTGTGTCCCTAACCCATTTCAAAAGGACTCTAGGGATTGTCCCCGCGGTGACTGGTGTTGGGGCTGGCGCAAAGTTGCTGCAAATCCTGTTTGTGTCCTTAATCCCCACTCACGAGAGATCCTCAGGGAAATAATTGCAAATGGGAACCTTCCCGTTGCGCCAAAAACACTCCACAAACACTTAAGGAGTGGGAACCAAGGTTTCGATTCCATCCTGGAGCGCGATGATGGCTTCTTTGGCCATACCAATGAACAGACCATGCTCCACAACACCCACCGTTCCCTTGAGTTGATCGGCAAGCTTGGCCGGATCTGCCATGGGGCCAAACTGGCAATCCAGAATGTAGTGCTGCTCATCCGTGAGGTAGGGATCCCCCTTCTCATCTAGCCGCAAAACGGGGGTACAGCCCAATGCCTCAACCCGGGCAAAGGTAGCTTTCCAACCAAAGCGCACCACCTCTACCGGCAAAGCAAAGCGGGTACCCAATTGGGTCACTTTTTTAGAAGCATCAGCGATGATGATCAGCTCGGCGGCGCTGGCTTCCACCAATTTTTCCCGCAACAGAGCTCCACCCGCCCCCTTGATCAAATTCAGGGATCCGATCTCGATCTCATCAGCCCCGTCAATGGCCATATCCAGATGGGGTTGCTCCTCCAGGGTGGCCAAGGGGATCCCGAGGGAGCGGGCCTGTTCTGCCGTTCGGACGGAGGTGGGTACCCCGATCAGCTTCAACCCCTCCGTTTGCATCCGCTCAGCCAGGGCACTGACGGCAAAAGCGGCGGTGGATCCCGTGCCCAGACCGACCACCATGCCCGATTGCACCTTATGGGCAGCAGCACGAGCGGCGGCTTGCTTCAGTTCATCTTGCGTGGCCATTCCTGATTCCTCTTTTGCTGAGCGCATTGTGAGCGCGCTGTATTTTCGCAGGTGCGTCAACTCTATGTAGCCCTAGGGTTGAAAGGCAGAGGTCAATGCACTAGCAGTGTAAGACAAAATGGTGGATCAACTCTCATCTCAATGGAGTCAAAGCCTGCGGGGATCCCATGAATTTGAATTGCCCAGGAACGTCTAACGCCCACTCCAATTAAATCCCTCTGGAGCGGCCACCACCTGGCCAAACAAGTCATAGGGTTCAGCACGGGTAATGTGTACCGGCACCAGGGATCCCAGGGATCCTCCGCCCCGCACGTAGACCACCCCATCCACCTCAGGAGCAAAACGGGGGGAACGGCCAATCCACTCTCCGGTTTTGGGGTTTTCCTGCTCCAAAAGTACGGGTACGATCTGACCCACCTGCTCACGGTTACGCCGGAAGGCGATCCCCTGCTGCACCTGCATGAGCCGATCCCGACGCTCTTGTTTCACGGACTCCGGGATGGGATCCGGACGGGTATAGGCGGGAGTGCCCTCCTCCGGAGAAAAGGTGAAGACCCCCACATGGTCGAATTGATGGCGCTGCACAAACTCCAACAGATGCTGAAAGTGGGCTTCCGTTTCCCCTGGGAACCCGACAATGAAGGTAGTTCGCAGCACCGCCTGAGGCAGAACCTGGCGCAACCGCTCGATCACTTGGTCGTTCACCTGCCCTTGCCAGGGGCGATTCATGGCCTTGAGCACCTCGGGATGGCTGTGTTGAAGAGGCAGATCCAGGTAGGGCAAGAAGTTGGGAGTTTCCTGAATCGCTTCTAACACCTTGGCGGTCAAGCCGGTGGGGTAGGCGTAGAGCATGCGGATCCAGGGAATGTCGGTTCTTCCTAGAGCACGGATTAACTCAGCGAGACGGGGCTCCCCATAGAGATCTAGGCCGTAATTGGTGGTGATCTGAGAGATCAAGATCAGCTCTTGTACCCCCTCTGCCGCCAGTTGTTCTGCCTCCCGGACAATCGACTCAATCGAACGGGAGCGTTGGTTGCCCCGCAGATGGGGAATGATACAAAAGGCACAGCGATAATCGCAGCCCTCCGCCACTCGCAAATAGGCTACCGGAGCATGGGTGGTGCGGTAGCGGGGCACTGTTTCGTCGGCGATATAGTCCAGGCTGGAGGTGACAGCATTCACCCGTTCTCCCCGCTCTACCCGTTCGATCACCTGCACGATCTGGTGATAATCGCCGGTGCCCACCAAAGCAACAGCTTCCGGAATCTCATCCAAGAGTTCCTGCTGAAAGTGCTGGGCCAAGCAACCGGAGATAATCAGCTTTTTGCCCTGCACTGCCAACTCCATCAGGGTACTGACAGACTCCCGCCGTGCTGCCTCAATGAAACTACAGGTGTTGACGATGACATAATCTGCCGTCTCTTCGTCCTCCTCCAGCCGGTAACCTGCCGTAGCCAGTAAGCCCAGCATGTGCTCGGTATCCACCCGGTTTTTCTCACAGCCTAGGTGCAAGACGGCAATGGATTTGGAGGTTGAGGCTGATGGGGTGAGAGGGGCAGTGTCCAGTAGATTCATAGAGGGTGAGTTGGGAAAAGCAGTTTGCCTCAATTAACAGAACCTCATCTCACGCTCAGAGCAGAAAGCCTAGCGTAGCGATTTGGCCTCACAGTTTCGGGATCAATCTCCACAATAAACAATCAGATCGATCTCCACGTTCCCTTGTCCGGCCAAGCCCAGAACTCCAACGGTAGTTCGCCCCGGCAGACGACCGGGCTGAAAATAAGCGGCGTAAATGGAATTCACCACTTCGTAGTCGCGAAAATCCGTCAGGAAAATCCGCGCCATCACCACCCGATCAAACCCCGTGCCCACATGGGTTAAAACCCGCTTTAGGTTTTCCATCACCTGGCGGGTTTGCTCAGCAATAGGCCCCAACACCACTGCCCCCGTTTCTGGATCCTCAGCAAGCTGACCCGTCACAAAGAGAAAATCCCCTGCTCTCACCGCATGGGAATAGGGAGCAACAGGAGGCAAATCTGGTAGGGTAATGTATTCCAGCACGCGGATCCCTAGAGTTTCCGGGAGTAAAACTCCACCACCAAGAGTTCATTCACAGGGGCAGAAATTTGCTCACGGGGAGGCAACTCTTTAATGCGACCGCGTAACTTCTCTTTGTCAAATTCTAGGTAATCGGGTAAGAACAAACCGGGATATTCGGCGTAGGCAGCCACCAGTTTGCGGGAGGCTTCCTTATTCTTCACAGTCACTACATCTCCCACTTTGCAGCCATAACTGGGGATCGTCACTTTGCGACCATTCACTTCGATGTGGCCGTGATTCACCACCTGTCGGGCTGCCGGGATGGTTGGGGCCATACCGAGGCGAAACACAATGCAATCCAGCCGCATTTCCAGCATTTGCAACAGAGCTAGACCCGTAGACCCTTTGGAGCGGCGGGCCTTGCGCATGTACCGGATCATCTGCCGCTCGCTGACACCGTAGTTGAAGCGTACCTTCTGCTTCTCTTCCAGACGGATGGCGTATTCCGATTTCTTTTTGCGGTCAGCCCCGTGTAGCCCCGGTGGATTGGTGTTTTTGGGGCGTTTGCGGGTCAGGCCGGGCAGATCAAGTCCCCCGAAACGACGCACAATTTTTAAGCGGGGGCCTGTGTAGCGGGACATGCGGACGTTTCTCCAAAAGCAGCAGAGGTTGCTCAGCAAGAGGGCACAAGTACAGGGTGCCAAAAGAATCGGCGATCTACTATGGTAAGCGCTTACCCCCTCCTTTGTGCAAGTGGGGTAAAGCTGTTTTTTTAGCTCTGTTCACAAGCAGGGATCCCCTACCATCAATCGTAGTGAACCCCAAGTTGGGTGCGGATAAAGGCGCGATCCTCGCTGAGTAGGCCGTTAAGGGTACGCCGTTCCCCTAGGATGGGGTCGGGATCTAGCCCCATGGCTTCTAGATCTGCCAACACCATCAGCTCTACCAGTTCCGGGAAACTCACCTTCGGCGCCCATCCCAAGACCCGCTTGGCTTTGGTGGGATCCCCCAAAAGCAGATCCACCTCTGTCGGTCGGTAGTAGCGGGGGTCGATTTCGATCAGAACCTGATCCTTGTACAAACCTTGTTCCTGTTCGCCGGATCCCTTCCAGGTAATGGGCATCCCCACTAGCCCAAAAGCCCGTTCCACAAACTCCCGCACGGTGTGGGTTTCCCCCGTTGCCAAGACAAAATCATCCGCCTGCGGCTGTTGCAACATCATCCACATGCCCTCGACGTAATCTTTGGCGTAGCCCCAATCCCGCTTGGCATCTAGGTTGCCCAGGTAGAGCTTGCTCTGTTTGCCAGCTACGATACGGCTGACAGCACGGGTAATTTTGCGGGTAACGAAGGTTTCTCCGCGTCGGGGGCTTTCGTGGTTAAAAAGTATACCGTTGCAAGCAAACAGGTTGTAAGCTTCGCGGTAGTTCACGGTCTGCCAATAGCCATACACCTTGGCACAGGCATAGGGGCTGCGGGGGTAGAAGGGGGTGGTTTCCTTCTGGGGCACCTCTTGCACCAGCCCGAACATCTCTGAGGATCCCGCCTGATAGAATTTCACCCGGATCCCGGTTCGTTGCTGATAGTCTCGAATCGCCTCCAGAAGGCGCAACGTGCCCATACCCACAGAATCGACTGTGTATTCCGGCGCATCAAAGCTTACCCGCACATGGGATTGTGCCCCCAGGTTGTAAACTTCCGTCGGCTGTACCTGTTCCAAAATCTTGCGCAGGGTAGTGCCATCGGTGAGATCCCCGTAGTGGAGAAAAAGTTTGGCTTGCGGATCGTGGGAATCGATGTAAATGTGATCGATGCGGTCGGTGTTGAAGGTGCTGGCGCGGCGGATGATGCCGTGAACCTCGTAGCCTTTTTTCATTAACAATTCGGCCAGGTAAGAGCCATCCTGTCCGGTGATGCCAGTAATCAAGGCACGTTGGGTCATAAGGTTAGGGTTAGGGGTCAAAGACTCAAGTTGGGTAGCAAAGCTCAAACATTATACTTTGGCCTCATCCAAGACCCGACAGTAACATCTCCAGATCTACCCCTATACCCGCTCCTACCCTTGACTGGGATCCACCCGGTAAAGGGCACAAGAATAAGACTTTGGCCCAAACCTCGGACAGACCCCTAATCGAAAACCCTCACCCTCCACCCCAATCTTGGCTGGCTGCAACCCAAAATCCTGCGGGATCCGGAACATGGGGCTCAGGGATCCCAGTGCTGCCATCCCAAACTGTCGTCGTCGCATCGGCAGGGATCCCCAATTCTCCACTCCTAACTTCTTCCTGCAACATACAGCCCTTTGCGCCAAGAGCACGCTAGCGCGACCGTTAGTCACCTAGCACGGGGGAATTCCCTTCGCGACAGCGGTGCGGAGCACTCTAGCGCTTTCAAAATAGGGTAAGGACACAACTGTTGTTGTAGCAAACCCACGTTCACTTTAGGGATGCGGAGCATTAAAGGGCTGTAAAACAAGTCTCTCATGTTGGTCAAGCTCTTATCTAACACAAAAGTCAACCAGATTTCAAAGAACAAGCGCGAGTTCAAAACGGGTTAGTCGTGCGGTCAAAGCTGCTTCAGGATGGGTTGGATAAGCTGCGGAAATGAGGCTACCATAAGTAACAATCTTTTCTTTTTCTGGGGATGGTGTATCACATTCTAGCTCCTTTTTTTCCTAGATTAATCTAACTTTCAACACTTCTGTTTTGCAGCTCAATTCAAAATCATTGCCCTCTATGAAAACATTGAGATTAGCCTTACTGGTGTCCCTGATGCCCCGCAGGAGAGTAATCTGAAGGCATCTTTTGATTGAGCCAGTGGGAACAGACTAGAGAAAGGGCTATATTCTTGAGCAAGCGAAAGAGGGTGAATATGCTGCCACCTGCTTATTCTGCATTACCCAACCGTTCTCCCCTAAGGTTGCCCGATCAGGCGCGGGTAGCGGTGTATGTGGTGATGAACATTGAGCATTTCACCTTCGGTAAACTGGGCACGGCGATTCAACCCCATCTCACCAGTTCTCCAGAGATCGCCAACTACGGCTGGCGGGACTATGGCAATCGGGTCGGCATATGGCGGCTGTTTGATCTGTTTGCAGAGTTGGGGATCCCAGTTACTGCTGCTTTGAATGCAGAAATGGTGGAGCTTTACCCGCCCATCATCGAGGGGATCCGTCAGTACCAATGGTTGGTGATGGCCCATGGCTGGAACAATTCCACCGGGCACAGTGGGATGAACCGGACAGCGGAAGAAGAACTGATCGAGCGCAGCCTCACCCTTTTGGAGAAAGTCTCGGGATCCTGCCCTTGGGGTTGGCTGACACCGGGATTTTCCATTACTGAGAACACCTTTGAGCTGTTGCGAGCTGCCGGGATCCGCTACACCACCGATTGGGTCAACGATGATCAACCCTACTGGCTAGAAACGGCTGCCGGCCCACTGCTGGGGATCCCGTACACCCTAGAAACCAACGACATCAGCCTTTGTCTCAGTGCCCGCCTGCCGGGAGAAGCCTTTGCGCAAGCCCTGATCGATCAATTTGATCAGCTGTGGCGAGAGGGAGAACAATTCCCCCGCATCATGGCGATTGGGCTGCACCCCTTCATCGTCGGGCAACCCTTGCGTATGGGATCTCTGAAAAAGGCTTTACAACACATCCAAGCCCACCCCTATACCTGGCTGACCACCAGCGATGCTATTTACGAATGGTACACCCAAGCTTACCCTGCCCCTGAACCAGCCTAATTCAAGCTCAGTATCAATAACAGCTCAACATCAATTTTTGGCTGCAAAGGTGACAGGATAGGGGGTGAAAGCACCTTAGGAACCTTAGGGCAAAGAAAGGTTTAGCCATGCGCATGGGCAGACTCAGTGGCATCCTCCTCCACCCCACCTCTCTACCGGGGCCATTCGGAATTGGAGACTTGGGGCCAGCCGCCTATCGCTTTGTGGATTTTTTGGTGGAGAGTGGCCAACGGCTTTGGCAGGTGCTCCCCCTAGGGCCAACCGGATGGGGTAACTCCCCCTATATGAGTTTTTCTTCGATTGCCGGGAACCCCCTCCTCCTCAGTCCAGAGCTGCTGGTTCAGGCCGGCTGGCTAGAGCCAGGGAGCTGGCAGGATCTGCCCCAGTGGCCGGCCATTCAATCGGGGTTTGTCGGGCGGGTAGACTACGAAACGGTAATCCCCTTTAAGTTCGGCCTGCTACACCGCGCCTGGAGATCCTTCAACGAAAAAGCCTCCTCCTCCGACTGGGAAGCCTTCCAAGCCTTTTGTGAAGATGAGGCGGATTGGCTGCCGGATTATGCTCTGTTCATGGCCCTGAAGGATGTGTACGAAGGGCAAGAGTGGACGAAATGGGATCCCGCCCTGGTGCAACGGGATCCCTTAGCGCTCCAAGATGCCCGGGATCGCTACGCCGATGCCATTACCGAACAGATGTTTTGGCAGTACCTGTTTGCGCAACAGTGGGGATCCCTGAAGGCCTATGCCCACCAGCATCAGGTGCAGTTGATGGGGGATCTGCCCATCTATGTCGCCCCCAACAGTGCCGATGTCTGGGCCAACCGCGAGCTGTTTCACCTGGATGAACAAGGGCAACCGTTGCTAGTGGCCGGTGTTCCCCCCGACTATTTCAGCGCCACAGGACAACGCTGGGGCAACCCCCTCTACAACTGGGAGGCCCTGAAAGCCCAGGGCTACGACTGGTGGATTCGACGGATGCGAGCCATTCTCAAGCAGGTGGACTGTGTGCGCATTGACCACTTCCGCGGTTTTGAGAGCTACTGGGCCATTCCAGGGGATGCGGAAACAGCGGTGGAAGGTCAGTGGCAAAAGGGGCCAGGGGCAGATTTCTTTCGGGTGTTGGCGGAAAAGCTGGGGGATATTCCGGTGATTGCCGAAGATCTGGGGGAAATTACACCAGAAGTGCTGGAACTGCGGGATCAATTTGGCCTGCCAGGGATGAAAATTCTCCTGTTTGCCTTTGGTTCCGGGCCGGATAACCCCTATTTGCCCCATGGCTACGAGCGCAACTTTGTCGTCTATACCGGCACCCATGACAACAACACGGTTGTGGGCTGGTTTTACGATCCGGAGCGCTCCGACTGGGAAAAGCAAAATCTACTGCGCTACCTAGGCTGCCAGGGATCCGACGGCATCCACTGGGATCTAATTCGGCTGGCCCTCTCGTCGGTGGCGGATCTGGCCATTATCCCCTTGCAGGATGTGATGGGTTTGGGAGCGGATTCTCGCATGAATTTCCCTGGCACGGTTGAGAATAACTGGGCCTGGCGCTACAGCGAAGAGATGTTGCAAGATGAGCTGCGGCACCGGCTGGCGGAAATGAGTGTGACTTATGGGCGCATCTCTCCTCAAGAGCTGGATCAACGGCGAGAAACCCTGGCCCAAGAACGGGCGGCACTGGCTTCAAAGTCGGATCCCGCCTAACTCACCACTTTGGCTGCTGAGATGGAGAAATTGCTGAGGATGAAGGAGCCATCATCCTCGCACCACCCAGCATTACCCCGGAAAGCAGTAAGGGCAGGGCTGAGGTTGTCCCGCCCGCCACCACCTCCAACTCTTCATCGCTGAGAGCAGCCACAGCGGCATCAACCTGTCGTATGTACTCTGCCTGTAGGTTCTGGACTTCTGTCCACAGCTCTTCTGGAGTGTCAACACATTCTAGCCCCCTGGACCTACGACCCATTCCCCGACAGGTGGGCAAAAAAGATTACCGATTCAGGGATCCCTCGGAATCGGAAGCAACGGGGATCCCGCCCATGAGCAAGCCCAGCCGTTCTTCGGTTGCCTCGGCAGGGGATAATTCCCCGGCAATGCGGCCCTCGTGAATCACCAAGATGCGATCTGCCAAGCCGATGATCTCATTCAGATCTGCCGATACCAGCAACACCGCCATGCCCTGATCCCGGGCCTGCACAATGCGCCGATGAATCGCCTCGATCGCTCCCACATCCACCCCCCGCGTCGGTTGTGCTGCCACCAGCACCCTCGGCCCACAGGAGAGTTCCCGCCCAACAATGATTTTTTGGGCATTGCCCCCAGAGTAGCGCCGTGCCGTCAGGGAAATACTGCGGGGACGCACATCGAAGGTATTCACCACCTGTTCAGCATGTTGATTAATCGACGGTTCATTGAAAAATCCCAGCCAACCAGCATAGGGCTTTTGGTGATGATCCCCCAGGATCAGGTTGTCCCGTGTCGGAAAATCCAAAACCAACCCCCGCACATTGCGATCCTCTGGGATATGGCTAAGGCCCCAATAGCGCACCTGCCGAGCCGACAGGGAGCTCCATTGGCCAGAACCCGGCTTGTTCTCCCCATAGCGAATGGATCCTCGATAGCTCCTCAGGCCGGTAATGGCTTCTACCAATTCCGTTTGACCGTTTCCTTCCACCCCAGCAATGCCGACAATCTCGCCGGAACGCACCTGGAAGCTCACCCCCGCCACGGCCGGTTTCCGCCCCGGTACCTCCACCCACACCTCCTGCACATCCAACAACACGGTCTCCGGGGTACAGGGATCCTTCTCGACCGTCAGGCTCACCTCCCGCCCCACCATCAAGCGGGCCAATTCCTGGGCATGGGTTTCGGCTGTGGGCACCGTTGCCACCACTTTGCCATCCCGAATCACCGTGATGCGATCTGAGATCTGCATCACCTCATTCAGCTTGTGGCTAATAAAAATGACAGCCCCACCTTGCTGAGTAAACCGGCGCAAAAAAGCAAATAGCTCGCTGGCCTCTTGGGGGGTCAAGACGGCTGTAGGCTCATCCAAAATCAAAATGCGCGCCTTGCGGTAAAGGGTTTTGAGAATCTCCACCCGCTGTTGCAGCCCCACCGGCAGATCCTCAATTTTCGCGTCTGGATCGAGATCAAAGCCCATCTCCGCGATTAGCTGCGCCACCTGTGCCCGTGCTTGGCGAAAATTCACCTGGAAGCGATGGCCCGGTTCCGCGCCGAGGATGACGTTTTCCACCACCGTTAAGGGATCCACCAACATAAAGTGCTGGTGAACCATACCAATCCCCAGCCGAATCGCATCGGTTGGGCTGTGAATGTTGACCGGTTGACCATCCACCCAAAGGGATCCCTCATCCGGGGTCACTAATCCATAGACGATCTTCATCAGGGTGGATTTGCCCGCTCCGTTCTCCCCCATCAGAGCCAGAATTTCTCCCCAGCGCACCTCCAGATCAATGTGATCATTGGCCAGCACCAGTGGATAGCGTTTGGTAATGCCTTGCAACCGCAAAGCAATTTCACTCTGATGGCATCCCTCTGGGGCGGCAATTTCGGAGGTCTTCATAGAGAAACAGCTAAAGAACCTGGATGGGGTAGGCCATGATCATGCTACGCACGGCGCGTAGCGCCATCGCTGGGTTAACTTTAGGGTGCTTACGTCCCAGAATTGAGCTGCTCCAATTGGGCTATCAACTCCGTCACCGTTGGGGATCCCCCTTCGCCGCCGTGGCGTTGCCGGACACTCACGGTTCCCGCCGCTTGTTCTTGTTCTCCCACAATCAACATAAAGGGAATCTTGGCCTTTTCCGCATTGCGGATCTTCTTGGGGAGACGGTCACTGTCCGCATCAATCTGCACTCGGATCCCGTGTTCCCGCAGTTGATCCCGCACTTGTGTGGCATAACCCAAATACTGATCGGAAACCGGCAAAATACGCACCTGCTCTGGAGCCAACCAAAACGGGAAATCCCCCGCATATTCTTCGATCAGGATCCCGACCAAACGCTCTAACGAACCAAAGGGAGCACGGTGGATCATCACCGGACGCTGCCGGGATCCATCTTCCGCCACGTATTGCAGATCAAAGCGTTGCGGGTTTTGGTAGTCCACTTGCACCGTTCCCAGTTGCCACTCCCGATCCAAAGCATCGCGGAAAATAAAGTCCAACTTCGGCCCATAAAAAGCCGCTTCCCCAATCCCCTCAAAGTGGGGCATGGAAAGTTGCTCGACAGCACGACGAATGGCATTTTCTGCTTTATCCCAATCTTCGGCAGAGCCGAGATATTTATCTGAGTTGGGATCCCGGAAACTCAAACGGGCGCGAAAATCTTTCAGTTGCAGCTTCTCAAAGACCACCAAGATCAAATCCACAACCTTGAGGAATTCCTCGTCCAACTGATCGGGGCGGACAAACAAATGGGAGTCATCCACCGTAAAGCCGCGTACCCGTGTCAGTCCCCCTAGTTCCCCCGACTGCTCATAGCGATAAACTGTGCCAAATTCAGCGTAGCGCAGGGGCAAATCCCGATATGATCTCAACTCTGATTTGTAAATCTGGATATGAAAGGGGCAATTCATAGGCTTCATGACAAAGCCCTGCTCGGCAGCACGAGCCTGTTCATCCTCCGCCATCATCGGGAACATATCTTCTCGATACTTTTGCCAATGACCGGAAATTTTGAATAAGTCCACCCGCGCAATGTGAGGGGTCACGACGGGTAAATAGCCCCGTTTAATCTGTTCTTGCTTGAGAAAATCTTCTAAAGTAGAACGCAGAATCGTTCCTTTCGGCGTCCACAGGGGTAGCCCCGGCCCCACCTCATCCGCAAAGATAAACAGCCCCAGTTCCTTGCCCAGTTTGCGGTGATCCCGCAGTTTGGCTTCCTCAAGGCGACGTTTGTATTCCTTCAGCTCTTCTGGGGTCTCCCACGCAGTTCCGTAAATCCGTTGCAGTTGTGTCTTGGTTTCATCCCCGCGCCAATAGGCACCGGCCACACTGAGCAAGTCAAAAGCCTTGGGATTGAGGTCTTTGGTATTGTCCACATGCGGGCCAGCACAGAGATCCCACCACTCATCCCCCAAGTGATAGAGGCTGATGGGTTGCCCCTCCGGAATGCTGTCTAGGATCTCCAGTTTGTAAGGCTCTCCCAGGGCTTGGATGCGCCGTTTGGCTTCCTCGCGGCTAACCTCTTCACGGATCACCGGCAAGCCCTTTTTGATGATCGCCTGCATCTCTTTTTTGATGCGGTTGAGATCCTCGGGGGTAAAGGGATCCGGATTGTCAAAATCGTAGTAGAAGCCGTAATCCGTGGTTGGGCCGATGGTCACCTGAGCCTTGGGAAACAGCTTTTGCACCGCCATCGCCATCACGTGAGACATGGTATGACGGATCCGCTCCAGTTTGGGAGACTCATGCGTACGCAGCAGCTTGAGGGTGCTGTTGGCTTGAGAGTTCTGGGCCGCTTCAGGTGACTGAGACATCGGGATCCACTTCAAAACAAGAAACCAGTCTCCTTATCTTAGGCTGCCTGTAAGGTTGCAAGCAGCAGGGATCCCAAGCTGAGGGCCATTTCCGCAGAAGGATGAATACTCACGACATCTGTACCCTGTATCTGAATTGAAGTCCAAAACTCATCCCAGAACCCAGCTCAGAAAAAGGGGGGAAAGCGCACAGTATCCTAAATAGAGTTGGAACTGACCTGGGCCATGATCTCTTCCCGTGCCAATCCCACTCACCCCTCCGCCACTTCTGCCCCTCCGGATCCTGAGCCGACTCAACCCCTACTCCCTGAATCTCAACCTCTAGGTGCTCCCGTTTTGGCCGCCATTGATGTTGGCACCAACTCTCTCCACATGGTGGTGGTGCGCATCAACCCCCGCATCCCCAGTTTCAGCATCATTTCCCGCGAAAAGGCAACTGTCCGTTTGGGCGAGTACTGCAACAAAACCGGTGCGCTCACTGCGGCAGCCATGGAACGGGCACTCGAAGCTCTGGATCGGTTCTGTCGCATTGCCGATGCTTTTCAGGTGCAGTCGATCGTGGCGGTAGCCACCAGTGCAGTGCGTGAGGCTCCCAATGGGTTGGAATTTCTCAAGCGGATCGAGCAGGAGTTGGGCCTACGCATTGAGCTAATCTCCGGGCAAGAGGAGGCGCGGCGCATCTACCTAGGGGTGCTCTCGGCGATGGAGTTCCACAACCGGTTGCATGTGGTGGTGGATATTGGGGGCGGCTCCACAGAGCTGATTTTGGGAGATGGTCAGGAACCGGAATTTTTGCGCAGTGTCAAAGTGGGGGCAGTGCGCTTAACCCAGGCTTTTCTCCACACGGATCCTCCCACTTCTGCGGAATTGCAAGCGCTGCGGCAACACATTCGCGGCATGTTAGAAGCGCCCATCGAACAAATCAAACGAATTTTTGAACTGCGGGCACATCAGGGATCCCTCACCTTGGTGGGTACCTCCGGCACCATTGAAACCTTGGCCCAACTGGATGCCCGTCGTCGCTTGGGTAGCCCCCCCAGCCGTATGCAGGGGTATGAATTTACCCTAGAAGCCCTCCGCAGCTATAGCAAAGAATTTCGCGCCCTCACCATTGCGGAACGCCAAAAATTACCCGGCCTTGGGGAAAAACGCGGCGAGATCATCCTGGCAGGAACGATGATCCTGGAAGAAGTGATGAGCCTATTGGGGATAGAGCAAATTCAATTTTGTGAACGGGCTTTGCGAGAAGGTCTGATTGTCGATTGGATGATCAGCCAGGGTCTGATTGAGGATCGGCTGCGCTACCACAGCTCTGTGCGGCGACGCAGCATTCTCAAGTTGGCGGAAAAATATCAGGTGGAGCTCCCCTATGCCGAGCGGGTAGCGGAATTTTCCCTTAGCCTCTTTGATCAAACCCGTGGTCTGTTACACCGCTGGGGATCCCGAGAGCGGGCCCTCCTTTGGGCTGCGGCTATGCTGCACAACTGTGGTCACTTCATTAGCCATGCCGCCCACCACAAGCATTCTTATTATTTAATCCGCCATGGTGAACTGCTAGGGTTTAACGAAGAAGAAGTGGAGCTGATCGCCAATCTGGCCCGCTATCACCGCAAGTCACCACCCAAGAAGAAACACGAAAATTTTCAGCGCCTTACGGATGAACGGGATCGGCAAATTGTTATGGAATTAAGCCCGTTGTTGCGCATAGCCTGTGCTCTGGATCGTCGCCGGTTACAGGCGATTCAATCCTTGCACTGTCGCTTTCAGTTGTTGGGAGAAGCCCCCCGACAAATGGAGCTGATTTTGGATCCCAAGCATCCTAACGATGATTGTGCGCTAGAACTCTGGAGCCTAAAGACCAAAAAAGAAGTGTTTGAGCAACAGTTTAAGCTGGAAGTTATTCCAAAGTTATCAACCCAGGCAGAACAAACTTTGGATCCCTTTGGGGCAGTTATCTAGGTGCTCTTAAGTTGCTGTAGATTGCCGTAAGTTGCTGGAGATTACCTCAATCTACCTCAGTCTAAAGGATAAACTTTAGTACCAACTTGTGTGCCTCCGGTTGCTACCAACCTCAAGGGGAAATGGTGATGGGTGAGGGGCTGGTTTGAGTCGTCTGCTGTCCGCCCCGCTGCAAAATTACCTCAATCGTACCGTTGTTGACCTGTTGCATATTAAAGGGGAGTTGTTGCTGGGTTTCGTAAAGGCCCGGAGCAATTTCCCGCATCTCGATTTCTGGAGTCACACCGACAATTCGGAAGGCGGCTCGGCCTCCTGGATCCCCTCGCATCGTCACCTTCAGAATTTCTCCCATGCGTAAGTTGTTGCTGTTGGTGGTGACGCTGAAAATCTGGGGTAACCCTGTAGCGATGGGGGTTGATACCGGTTGAATGGTGGAGCGGGTGCCCTCAGAACCATCTATTGAAAAAGGCAAAATCTCCCGGTGCTCTTGGCTTAGACCATTTTTGGTGAGCACGATCCGCAACAGCGGGTTGTTGGCTTGGTGGGTGGGGGCAACCACATAGGTGCCTTCGTAGTGGTTAGGGCGGACTTCCCGCATCGGCTGGTTCAAGGCCAGATTCCCCAGATCAAACTGTGCGATTCCCCCAGAATCCGCCCAGATGGCAATGGTGAGGATATCCCCCTCGATTAAGTTGCGCTGGGGATCCAGACGAATGGCCTCGATGCGCGGATAGGCACCACTGGCGGTGCTGGGGAGAGATGGAGTAACCGGGAGATCAGGCTGGGGAGCCTGCGGAGTCGTCGGAGAAAAGACCGATTCAACCGGGGGTGGAGCCACATCCCCCAAGACCAGTTGAGGTTGTCGCCGTTGAACACGGGTGCTGACTCCGTTGACGGTCAGTTGAATGCTGATATCGGGGCTGAGGGCGCTATCTTGCGGGCCAAGGCTGTAAACGGCGCGATAGTAACCCGGCTGCACCTCCTGCATCGGCAAACCCTGTACCAAACCGCCAATATCGACGGTGGCACTGCCGTTGGGGGTGGCCTGAGCCTCGATGGTTAAAGTTCCACCTGCCGGGACAACACCCGATTCCGGGGTGATGCGAGTTTGAAAAATTTCGGGTCGAGTTGTTGCTGCCGCTGGCTCTGGCAGGGGACGCAACTGAGCAACTGGCGGATCCAACGGTAAGATCCGGCCCTGATGCGCCAATGCCTGATGCAATAGAACCGCCCCTTCGCCCCGCCTGAGCACCCGATTGGGATTGAGACGAGCCGGATCCGGCACATTCACCAGCAGCCCCGCTTGCCCCGCCATCGCGATGAAGGGCCGACCCACCTCTGGTACCTCCGCCGCATCGGTGTAGAGGGCCATCCAAGCCTCAATATCCGCTTGACTGGGGGCAGGCAGTTGTAGAGCTCGCACCAAAATGGCCAAAGCCTCTAGTTGGGTGAGATCCCCTTGGGGGCGAAACTGATTTCCCTCGAACAAGCGCATCGCTCCCGCCTGTAGAACGGCCTGGGCTGTCCAATAGTCCGGGGTATTGGGTTCCAGATCGCTAATCACTTGCACTTGGTGCGGGTTGGGCACATAGCCAAAAAATTCCGTCAGCCATTGGGCCAGTTCCAGACGAGTGAGGGTTACCGACAAGGGATCCCCTGTAATCACCACATCAGTTTGCCGCTCCAATGCAGCAGCATAGGCATTCACCCAGGCTAGCGACGACTCCTGCCCCACCTCCTGTGCCCAAACCGGCAGGCTGACACTGGACCAGCCCAACGTCCAACACAAGCTTAGTGCCAAGGGCCATGAGCACCGCATAGCTGCAACTCCTGTTCCGATAACATCTGCTCAGGGCCAGCTTATCTCAAACACTCAACTCATCCCCAAGGACTGGAGAGCCGTTAGAATTGCGCCCTTTGGCACGGTGAGTTGAGAACGGAGTCGTGGGAACTTTATTAATGAACTTTATTAATTAAGTTAACTAAGGAGATACGTTCCAGCACCCTACTGCCGCCCTACGACTCCCTGGTATGGGTTAAGAGCTGATGAACCCAACAGGGATCCCTGCTGGGCCTATTTTGTGATGTTCAACAGGATAGAGGGCTAGGGGATTAGCCCAACACCTGCTTGGCCGTTTTCACGACGTTTTCTACCGTGAAGCCAAACTTTTCCATACACACCGGGCCGGGCGCAGAAGCACCGAAACGATCCAGGCCAATGGCCACCCCTTCAAATCCCAGGAACTTATGCCAGCCGAAGGTGGATCCCGCCTCAATGGAGATGCGCTTGGTGATGCTGGGGGGCAACACCGTATCTCGGTAGCTCTGGGGTTGGGCCTC
The DNA here is from genome assembly GCF_022848905.1 of Thermostichus vulcanus str. 'Rupite'. Taxonomy (NCBI): domain Bacteria; kingdom Bacillati; phylum Cyanobacteriota; class Cyanophyceae; order Thermostichales; family Thermostichaceae; genus Thermostichus; species Thermostichus vulcanus. The sequence goes on along the minus strand of NZ_JAFIRA010000005.1, from coordinate 83,598 downwards.
GAACAATTCTACACAGGGCATCGATACCACCCGCACCGCCTTACCCGCTTCTTTGAGTTGGGCAGCCGCTTTCACCGCCAGTTCCAGCTCAGAGCCAGTGGCAATCAGAATTAACTCAGGGTTGTCGGCATCCACCACCACATATCCGCCTTTGGCGACCCCTTCGATGGAGGTACCTTCTACGGGGTTGACCGCTTGGCGGGTGAAAATCAGCAAAGAGGGGGTTTCTTTGGCTTCCAGAGCCACTTGGTAGGATCCCACAGTTTCCCGGGCATCCGCCGGACGCAGCACATACAGATTGGGGATCGCCCGCAATGAGGCAATGGTTTCCACCGGTTGGTGGGTGGGGCCATCTTCTCCCAAAGCGACCGAGTCGTGGGTCATCACATGCAACACCCGCACCTGCGAGAGGGCCGATAGCCGGATGGCCGCCCGCATGTAGTCGGTGAAGATCAAAAAGGTGGCATCGTAGGGAATCAGGCCGCCGTGGAGAGCCATACCGTTGGCAATGGCTCCCATGCCATGCTCTCGTACCCCAAACCGGAAGTTACGCCCTTCATAAGAACCCGGTTGGAATTCCGGGATCCCTTTCAAGAAGGTCATGTTGGAGTGGGCCAGATCCGCGGATCCCCCCAGCAATTCCGGTACGGCTGCTGCCAGAGCATTCAAGCAAAACTTGGACAGGTTGCGGGTGGATTCCTTGCCGGTTTCGGCGATCGGGGCCAGGGCTTCTTTCCAGCCAGCCGGTAATTCTCCGGCCATGATCCGCTGAAATTCTGCTGCTTCAGCCGGATAAGCCTTTTCATAGGCGGCAAAGCGTTCGTTCCATTCCGCCTCTGCTTTGGCACCTTTCTCCACGGCTTGCCGGAAGTGAGCGAGCACTTCATCGGGAATATAAAATTCCGGCTCCAGCGGCCAACCGAGGTTTTCTTTGGTCAGCTTCACCTCCTCTGGCCCCAGGGGTGCCCCGTGTACCCCTTCTGTTCCGGCTTTGTTGGGGGATCCGTAACCGATGGTGGTCTCGACAATAATCAGGGAGGGCTTGTTGGTGACTTCCTTGGCCTTTTGGAGGGCAGCGGCAATGCCTTTCAAGTCATGGTTGCCATCTTCCACTTTCTGCACATGCCAACCGTAGGCCTCATAGCGCTTGCCCACATCTTCGGTAAAAGCAATTTCGGTCCTGCCGTCAATGGAGATGTGGTTGCTGTCGTAGAGCATGATCAGTTTGCCCAGTTGCAGGTGGCCTGCTAGAGAGGCGGCTTCCGAGGCCACCCCCTCCATGTTGCAGCCATCCCCCAAGATCACGTAGGTGTAGTGATCCACAATGGTGTGACCGGGCTTGTTGAAGCGGGCCGCCAAATGGGCCTCGGCAATGGCCAACCCAACTGCATTCCCTACCCCTTGACCGAGAGGGCCGGTGGTGACTTCCACGCCGGGGGTTTCAAAGTTTTCCGGATGGCCGGGGGTTTTGGATCCCCACTGACGGAATTGCTTCAAATCCTCCATCGTCACATCGAAGCCAGTCAGGTGCAGCAGCGCATACTGCAACATACAGCCATGGCCTGCTGAGAGCACAAAGCGATCCCGATCCACCCATTTGGGGTTGCGGGGATTGAATTTCATGAATTGCTGCCAAAGCACATAGGCCATCGGTGCTGCCCCCATTGGCAGGCCAGGGTGACCGGATTTGGCCTTCTGAACAGCATCCACCGCCAAAAAGCGAATCGTGTTGATGGAGAGTTGTTCTAGGGAGGGAGGAGCAGCAACAACCATGTGGGGGGATCCCTATCGCTCGACATTCGCTTTCCAGTATGCCCCGTTTTGGGTCTTGCTTCCGAACTGGTCTGGGTCAATCTGTACCGCCAGCAGGGATTTGGACAAAGGGATCCCACTGCGCTGAGGCTGGCAGGATAAGCTGAAGGGTGGGCTGGCTGCTCTCACATAAATAACCAACCCACAACCGTACATGATTGGAGTGTTTCCTTGACTGCTTCTTCTCCCACTACTGGGACTACTGGCAAGCCCTCTTGGCTACGGGTGAAAGCCCCGCAACGGGTGGGATCCGTCAAACAACTGCTGCGGGATTTGCACCTGAATACGGTTTGTGAAGAAGCCTCTTGCCCAAACTTGGGGGAATGCTTCGCCAACCGCACGGCCACCTTTCTGATCATGGGGCCAGCCTGTACCCGCGCCTGTCCCTATTGCGATATTGATTTTGAAAAGCGCCCTCAACCTCTGGATGCCACCGAACCGGAACGGGTGGCGGAAGCGGTGGAGCGGTTGGGATTGCGCCATGCGGTGATTACCTCGGTGAATCGGGATGATCTACCGGATGGGGGAGCCCGCCAGTTTGTGGCTTGTATTGCTGCCATTCGTCGCCGCATGCCCTTGACCACCATCGAGGTGCTGATCCCGGATCTGTGCGGGAACTGGCAGGCGTTGGAGCAGATTTTGGCCGCCCAACCGACGGTGCTCAACCACAACACAGAAACGGTGCCGCGCCTTTATCGCCGGGTGCGTCCACAGGGGAACTATGAGCGGTCTCTAAAGCTACTGGAGCTGGCCCAGCAACAGGATCCCGGCCTCTATACCAAGTCGGGGGTGATGTTGGGCTTGGGGGAAACCGCTGAAGAAATTGTGCAGGTCATGCAGGATCTACGGCGGGTGCAGTGCGACATTCTTACTTTGGGTCAATACCTACAACCCAGTCCCAAACATCTGCCCGTCGAGCGATACGTCACACCGGAGGAGTTTGACCATTGGCGACGGGTGGGGGAAGAGTTGGGCTTTTTGCAGGTGGTGTCTTCACCCTTGACTCGCAGCTCCTACCATGCCGAAGCTGTCCAGGATTTGATGCGTCACTCCCCTAAGTCTGCCAAGCCTGTACCCATGCCAGAAACCCGAGCAAGGGACGAATTGCCGCCAAGTTAGACTGCTGAAGGAATGTGCTTGGGGAGATGAGTTGAGTATGGAAGGGATCCCTCCCAACCCGATCGATGCAAATGCAGCCGATCCAGCGATAGATTCCAATCGGATCCCGCCATCCCGCCGCTGGCCGGTGGTGTTTCGGTTGCCCGTCGCCAATCCTGATGAGTATGCAGAGCTGATGGTGGGGTTGATGCGGGAGTCTCGCCTCAGCTTCAACTATCTCATGCTGGTGATTGGCTCTTGTGTAATCGCCACCTTGGGGTTGATGGCCAATAGTCCGGCGGTGATCATCGGGGCGATGATCGTGGCTCCTTTGATGCTGCCGATTCGCGGCATGGCCATGGGAGCTTTGGAGGGGAATTTGGTGCTGTTTCGGACGGGGATTCTCTCCATTGCCGTCGGCACGGGTATCGGGGTGGGGGTATCGTTTCTGCTGGGTCGGCTAGTGGGCCTACCCCAGTGGGGCAGCGAGGTGCTGGCCCGGACTCAACCCAACCTGTTGGATTTGGGTGTTGCGCTGGCGGCAGGGGGAATTGGCGCTTTTGCCAGGGTTCGCAAAGAGATTGCCGATAGTTTGGCGGGGGTGGCGATTGCGGTGGCGTTGATGCCGCCGGTCTGTGTGATTGGATTGGGACTGGCCCACGCCGATTGGAGAACCAGCTTGGGGGCGACCCTGTTGTATGTGACCAACTTGCTGGGGATCGCGCTGGCTTGTATGGTGACCTTCCTGGCAATGGGCTACGCACCCCTACACAAAGCGCGCTCGGCCCTGTCTTGGATGCTAGGGCTGGTGATGCTGCTGATTGTGCCGCTTGGGGCAGGGATGACTCGGCTGATTTATCAGGCCCGCCTGGAGGCAGCTTTGCGCTCGGCTTTGTTAAATAAAACCATCACCTTTCAACGGGTCACCCTGGTGCGCAGCGACTTTAACTGGGTGGTTTATCCGCCGGAGGTGGTGTTGTCGGTACGAGCGGATGAGCCGATTACCCCTAGGCAGGTGACCTTACTCGAAGAATTTGTGGAATCGGATGTGGGCCGTCCCTTTACCCTCATTTTTCAGGTGGTGCAAGCCCAGGAGATTCGCCGAGAAACCCCTGCCCCAGAAGAACCCGAAGATCCTGTGGAAGAAGAAAACCCTGGGATCCCTGCCAACCCAGTTACGCCGCTCTCTTCTCTGTTCCACAAAGGGATCATTCCACCCTACTAGCCCCCTTTGCCCCTTACTCACAGTTCGGGCACCGGCCAGTCGGGAGGATGAATGAGATAAACTGTTCCGCCGGAATGCTCTAGCCACAAAGACTCCAACTGAGCACGCGGGTAGGTTCGCCGCACCTCTGCATCAGTCTTAGCTGCCGGATCGTTGACCACGGGATCCCCTGCGGCATCAAACCCCACCAAGACCGCTAGGTGGCCATCACTTTTGGGGATCGGTGCCCCCTGCAAGTCTCCCTCTGCCCAAGCAAAGCTGAAGATCACCGGCACGCCGGCAGCAATCCACTCTTCTGCTTGTGCAAAACTCTCTAGGCGCGCCACCACCCCAGCAAAACCCTGTTCGGCTGCATGGGCCACATTAAACACCCAATTGCCGTGGCCTCCATACACCCAGTCGTATACTCCAGCCACTGCCGAGCGCACCCTTGGCTCACAGGGGCCTGTGTCCTGCTGCCAGTAGGCCAGCACCATCGCCAAAGAGGTGGGGCTACACCACACCTCCCCCCCATCCGGGTAAACCATTTGGGAGCATTGCGGTACCTCCAAGACTTGACCCCAACGGGAGGGATCCCCTGGCTGCAAATGCTTGGGTTTAACGGGCACATTGGAAAGGGCAACCGCGATCTGATCCACCGTTGCCGAACGACCGGGATCCTGGGTGAAGAGACGCAACTGGATTTGGAAGGCTTCTGCTCCGTTCCGTTCATCCTCCAGTACCAATAAGTCGGTGTACATTGTGCCGTCTTCATCCCGTTGCCCTCTGACCGAATGACTGCCCAGCGTCGAGGGATCCGAGGCCCACACCCCGCCGTGGTACCACTTCGTCCAGCGGTTCTGAACCTTGGCGCGGATCAACAGCTCCAACCAAGTGCCTCGGGGAGTGCGGGCATTCCAGGAGGCAATCGCCCCCACCATATCGAATCCGGTGGCAACTACCGGACTCGTAGCCGCCCCCACCCAATAGCTACCCCCCGTATAAAAACCGCCTGACTGGGGGCCGGAGGAGCTGGGTTCTCCCGGCAGAGTCTGAACCAAGTCTGGGTCGGGATCCTGCTCTCGAACTAAGCCTTGGGGATCCAACTGCAGCTGTCCCTGGGAATTGATCCGGATCCCTTGGGTGGCCCAATCCTGAAACCCCTGACCTGCTCCTGCCCGCCAACGATGAAACCCCGTGCGATAGGTGGAGTTTGTCTGGGGTTCGGCTTGCATAGATACCGGCTCGAAGGAGAGTTGAGCTTGGCTTGACAGCGCTGGATAAACGGAGAAAAGCCCAGCCAGGAGTAACGGGATCCCTTGCCAGCTACCCCTGTATCTTGTGATGTACCTGGTGAGCATTTTTCTTCACCCGCCACTAATAGCGGGAGACCGATGGATGCCCACCAATGTACCAGCGCCAGGGAATGTCCGCTCCCTGGGTAATGCCAATGCGAGTGGTCTGCACAATTGGGGTTTGGGCCGGATCCAGCGGGGATCCCTCTAACCAAAAGCCCTCTTGATTCTTGGTTACCTGCCGCAAAGGCCAGCCATTGTGAGACCGATCAATTCGCAATGCCTGACACAAGAGTCCTGGCCCGGCCCCAACCCGTTCCGGTTTACGACGCTTCTGGGGTGGGATCCACTCCGGGATCGGGTCCAAATTCACGGCTCGAATCAACACGGCTGCTGGGATCCCTTCCGCTTCCGTGACAATGTTCAAGCAGTGGTAAATGCCGTAGATCAAATACACATACAAATGCCCCGGTGGGCCGAACATGACCCGGTTGCGTTCCGTCTGGCGGCGGTAGGCATGACAGGCAGGATCCCCAGGAGCGTAGGCTTCTGTTTCCACAATCTGGGCACGCAGTTGCGACCCATCGACAAATTGACGCACCAACACCCTGCCCAGCAAAGCTGGGGCCACCACAGGGGCCGGTTGACTCAACCAGTCCACAGCACCCTGGTTTCAGCCGCCAGCAATCGCCGGAACAATACTCACTTCATCCCCATCTTGAAGGGGGGTATTGGATCCCTCCAGGAAGCGGATATCTTCGCTGTTAACGTAAAAATTGACGAAGCGGCGCAGTTCCCCACTTTCATCACACAACCGTGCCTTAATGCCGGGACAGTTGTGCTCCAGAGAATCCAGCAATTCCCGAATTGTGGATCCCTCGCAATTCACCACCGCTTGATCCTGGGTGAGCTTCTGTAAAGGGGTGGGGATTAAAACTTTTACCGCCATAGCCAAATGCTCTCATCCATCCAAAACATCAAAAAATTAGGGTAGCAGCACCCCATCAATGCCGTGAATCACACCATTGGAGACGGGGATATCACCCACAATCACGTTGGCCCCATTCACCGTAATGCTGCCGTCGGATCCCACCTGTACTTGAACCGGCAAACCCGCCAGAGTGGTAAGGGTGGCCGATTGGCCCGGCTGCAAATCAAACGAGGTAATCCGCCCCGGCACCACATGATACGTGAGAATGCGCGTCAGTTGATCCCGGTTGGCTGGCTGCAACAAGCTCTCGACGGTACCGGCTGGCAACTGCCCAAAGGCAACGTTAGAAGGGGCAAACACCGTGAATGGCCCAGGGCCAGCCAAGGCCGTATTTAACCCTGCCGCCTGTAAAGCCGCTGCCAGGGTGGAGTAGCCACTTGGCAAAGTCTCCAACTCCACCGGGATGGTGTTTAACCCTTGGGGCTGAGCGATGGGGGCGAAGGCCAAAACAGTGACCACTGCCGCTGCCGCCGGGATCCAACGCCGAATCGAACTGAGGACAGACATGATGCAAGGCTCCTGTGCAAGCTAGGTAATGCTGGGCATCTTAATGGTTCTTCATTAAGAATTCTTTAAGAAGCTGTCCAATCAGCCCAACTCCCTATACGGAGACTTCTTGCCAATCCAAGCGTTCTAGAGTGCGCGCCCGCTCTAGCGCCTGTTCAAAGCTTTCAATCTTGGGTGAAATCAACAACGGATGCCCGACATGGGGTTGAATGGCTTCTTGGGTTTTCAAGCCATTGCCCGTGATATAAGCCACCGTCACGGCCTCGGGGTCGATCTGGCCACTTTCGGCAAGCTGCTTCAGCACCGCGATCGTCGTGCCACCGGCCGTTTCGGTAAAAATGCCCTCGGTTTCCGCTAGTAGCTTGATGCCCGCCACAATCTCGGGATCCGTGGCCGCTTGAATCTGACCGCCCGTTTTACGCGCGATATCCAGGGCGTAAATGCCATCGGCAGGGTTGCCGATAGCGATGGATTTGGCAATCGTATTCGGCTTAACCGGGGTAACAAAATCTCGACCTTCCCGGAAGGCTTGGGCAATCGGAGAACACCCCTCCGCTTGAGCGCCGTTGAAGGTCACGGGTTTATCGGCCACCAATCCCACCTTCACAAATTCCTGAAAACCCTTGTAGATCTTGGTGTACTGGGATCCAGAGGCCAAAGGAATCACCACCTGATCCGGTAGCTGCCAACCCAGTTGCTCGGCCACTTCGTAGGCGAGGGTTTTGGATCCCTCGGAGTAGTAGGGGCGTAGGTTGATGTTGACAAAGCCCCAACCATACCGATCCGCCACCTCCGAGCAGAGGCGGTTCACCTGATCGTAGTTGCCCTCCACCGCCATCACGGTGGGGTTGTAGATCAGGGATCCGAGCACCTTACCCGCTTCCAAATCTGCCGGGATAAAAATGGTGCACTCCAGCCCAGCATGGGCGGCAATCGCCGCTGTGGAGTTAGCCAAGTTCCCTGTGCTAGCACAAGAGACCGTCGTAAAGCCCAATTCTTTGGCGCGAGTCAGAGCCACCGACACCACCCGATCCTTAAAGCTGAGGGTGGGCATGTTGACTGCATCATTCTTAATGTAAAGATTTTTTAGCCCCAGCCGCCGCCCCAACCGTTCTGCTTTTACCAACGGCGTCATGCCTGTTCCCACATCAATAGGCCGCTCGGAGGTCACCGGTAGAAAAGGCCGATAGCGCCAAATCGAATGGGGCCCCTGCTGAATGCTTTGGCGAGTGACGGTTCGTTTCAGCCAGTCGTAATCGTAAGCCACCTCCAGCGGGCCAAAACACAGCTCGCAAACATGCTTGGCGACCGGTTCGTACTCTGCCCCACATTCCCGACAGCGCAGGTTACTGAAGCCCAGTTTCTGGGAGTCGGCAGTGCTAAGAGGTCTGGCAGATAGGGTTTGAGTCATGAGAGGTCTCGGTTTGGGGGATGGAGGAGCGCTAGATCTCTAGATCTTGTTTACCCAGGATTAAGTCGAATCGTATCACCCTGGATCTCGCCCGTCAACCAATCCAGATCTTTTCAGTCGGGATTAATTTTTTATGTAAACTACCCGATGCTCATACTACGCATCGCTAACAGGTAAAGAGCACAGGCTTTCGGTAGCCCTCCAGTCATCTCGCAAGATACAGCCCTTTGCGCCAAGGGTACGCTAGCGCGACCGCTAGTTATCCAGCACGGAATTCATCCCCCTCGCGCCAGCGGTGCGGAGCACTTTCGCCTTTGGAAATGGGTTTGGGCAGCAACTGTTGGTGTAGCAAACCCACGTTCACTTCAGGGATGCGGAGCATGAAAGGGCTGTAACCAGGAACCTCGAGGCTGGTTTACAAGCAGCCCGATTGATTGAATGTTTTTTGCCCCGTTGAAATCAGCATTGCCACACGAATTTGGGGCAACCCGGAGGAGAAGCCTGCGCCGCTCGCGTAGCGTTGTGTAGCAATAATCGTTTAGCGGTCGACGTCGGGAGTATGTCACGAGTCGATGTCTTCTGAGCGGGAAGACCAGGCATCAGGGGCAGATCTTTCCTGACTGGAGCCAACAGAGCGCGGGCGAAAGGAAGATTCCGGTTCGCTGGCACGACCAGTCAGCGGGATGGTTTGGGGAGTCACCGGAAAAGAGCGGTTGGCCTCTGGGGATCCCAGCCTGGGGTTACGGGTTGTACTGGCAGCAGGGGAAGCCTCGCCGGAAAAGGTTTGCCAAGCCGCCCGTATCCCCGCCCAAACGCTGCGGGCATTGACTTGGGCGCCACGGGCTTGGGTACGCGCTCCTTCAATGGAGCGGTTCACCTGCTTCACCACCTGTCCAGCCCCTTTCACCCCTTCATCGAGGCTGTCGGCGATCTCGCTCACTTCTAGACTGGTCAGGCGCAGGGCCTCCAGGGTAGGGGGTAACTCCCGCAGCAGTGTATCAAAAAAGCGCTCCACACTTTGGGCGGCTCGACCCAATTGGATCACCGCCGGGAGCAGCGTAATCACCACCGCCAAAATCCCCACTGCCACCAGACCTACCGAGAGGCCCAGCCAAAACACTGGGTCGGTCATCACGCCTCTTCCTCCCGATCTTGAGCTTCTGAGCTCGTCTCATCCACAGCCACAGCCCGCAGGTTTTGGGCTTGAATGAGTTCTTGCCGCTTTTGAACCATCGCCTCTTTGCCCACGGCCACCGCCTGTTGCAGTCGTAGCAGGGCTTCATCCAAACTCTTTTGGGCAGAGTCGAGCAGCTTTTCCGACTGGTATTGCAAACTGCTGGTCACATCCTCTGCCACCTCTGGCAAAGCCTCTGCCGATTTTTTGAGCAGTCGCCGGGTCTCACGCCCACTACGGGGGGCTAGGAGCAAACCAATGGCAGTCCCTACAGCTGTGCCCAACAACAGCCCACCGATAAATGCACCAGTCCGGTTCTCAGCCATGCCTTCCCAAGGTTGAAATGGATACGAGTGGCCCCGAAACCAGACTACCTTAAGATCCCTATGCTTCGAACCTACTGACTGATTCCCTAGAGAATCCGCAAGGGATCCACATCCAAGCTGACCCGGATCCCTTGGGGGGGGTGACCTATGGCTGTGCGGAGTTGAACCGCAAGTTGGCTACGGTCCCAAGGACAGTTGGGATCCTGCTTCAGCAAGATCTGCCAGCGATAGCGCCCACTCACCCGCTCCACCTGGGCAGGCCCCGGCCCCAACAGTTCCCCTGGGATCCCCTGTAGGCGTTCCGCCACCTGAGTACAGTAGCGCTCCAGCGGCTCGAGGCGAGGGCTGCTCAAGCGCATCAATAGGAGAGCCCGATAGGGGGGATAGCCCCCTTCCTGCCTTTGCTTCAGCTCTGCCTGCAAAAAGCTCTCGTAATCCTGAGCCAGCACCGCTGCCAAAATCGGGTGTTCCGGCAGGTAGGTTTGGATGATTGCCTGCCCTGGCAGGGATCCCCGCCCCGCCCGTCCCGCCACCTGGGTGAGCAGTTGGAAGCTGCGCTCCCCCGCCCGATAGTCCGACTGGTGTAACAGCCCATCGGCAGCCATCACTCCCACCAAGGTCACCTGCGGAATGTCCAGACCTTTGGTCAACATTTGGGTACCCACCAGCACCTGCGCCTCACCGCGACGGAACTGCTCCAGGAGATCTCGATGGGATCCCTTACGGCGGGTGGCATCGCTGTCGTAGCGCAAAATGGAGAGATCTGGCCAGTGCTGTTGCAGCACCTCCACCACCTTTTGGGTACCACTGCCAAAATGCTTCAAATAGGGGGATCCACACTCCGGACACCGCTGCGGATGGGGGCGTCGGGCACCGCAGTAGTGGCAGCGCAGATCTTGCCCCAGCTGGTGAAAGGTGAGGGAAACATCGCAGTGGGAACACATCAGGACAACCCCACAGCTACGGCAGAGCACGAAGGTACTGTGGCCCCGCCGCGGCACAAACAGGATCGCCTGTTCTCCTTTGTCCAGGGTTTGCTGCAACGCCTGACGGAGGCGACGGCTGAGGACAGTCCAATTCCCCGCCGCCAGCTCCTGGCGCATATCCACCAGTTCTAGGTGCGGCAGAGTAGCCGGGATCCCCTGTTGCGGAATCCGGTCTGGCAAGGGAAGGCGGATCCACTGCTGGGGAGCCTGAAGATGAGCGGCATAGGTTTCCACCGCGGGAGTTGCACTGCCCAACACCAAGGGACAACCCGCCAACTCGGCCCGCCACTCCGCCACCTGACGGGCGTGGTAACAGGGTTGAGGTTGATCCTGCTTAAAGCTGTCGTCGTGTTCTTCATCCAAGACAATTACACCCAGCTGAGACAAGGGAGCAAACACCGCCGAGCGTGTCCCGATCACCACCTGCGGCCCAGGACTGAGCATCTGCCGCCAGGTGTCGTAGCGTTCCCCATCCGAGAGGCCGCTGTGGTACACCCAAACCCGGGAGCCAAGGCGGGCACGAAACCGATCCGTGAGCTGGGGCGTGAGGCCAATTTCCGGCACCAACACCAAAGCCGACCCTCCCCGCTGCAACACTTGGGCGATCACTTGCAGGTAGACCTCCGTCTTGCCGGATCCCGTCACCCCATGTAGGAGAAACCGCTGCGCTTGTCCCAGGGCCGCCAGGATTGCCTGCACCGCTTTGGTTTGGGCCGTTGTTAGGGGTTTAGGCGGATCCTGTGGAGCCGTAGCCCCCCCGGTCTCCAGCCGCAGCAAAGGCCGTTCGTAAAGGTGAACACGCCCTTTGCGGGCCAGCCCCTGCAACACGGCGCGGCTCACCCCCGCTTTTGTGGCCCAGTCCGTCAGCAGCAGTTCCCCCCCCGCCTGCTGCAAACACTGCAGCGCCTTTTGTTGCGAGGGACTCAATCCCTCCGGGGAGGGATCCGCCAAACTGGCCGCCTGCTGCGTTTTGAGTTTTCCACCCCCACTCTCCTGCCAGTGGCTTTCCACCCAACCCTGTTGCTGCAATTCCCGTAGGGCGCCTGCGGCATTGGGCACCTGGTGTTGTAGGTAGCGCCAAGCCAAATCCCCCCCCCGCGCTTGCAGCAGTTGCAACACCTTTTGGGCAGCAGGGGAGCAAGCACCGGGATCCCCGCTGGTTGTAGCCAATAAGCGGATGCGGCGCTGGGAACGATTCAACAACCCCGGCGGCAAGACGGTGCGCACCACCTGGGCCAGAGGGGTGAGGTAGTAGTCGGCCACCTGTTGCAACAGCGGCCAAAACTCGCTGGGTAGAATCCCTTTGGCCACGACCGCTTCAATATCTCGAATCGACTGGGGATCCACCCCTTCCGGCAGATCGGAGCGCCAACCCAAAGCCACTGCCCCCGCCATCTGCTGGCCAAAGGGCACACTGAGCACATCGCCCGGTTGGGGGTCCCATTCCTGCGGCACGCGGTAGGTAAAACAGCCTCCCAAGTGGGGATGATCCACCCACACCTCAAGCCAGCGGGGAGGAACCGGTTGCAGCACGGGATCCCTCACGGACGGGGCAAAAACCTCGGCAAGTCGACCGCTTTCTTATTCACCCGCGCCGGGAGAGGCCGGGGTAGCGGTTGGATAGACGGCTTGACAGGGGCAGGCGTTTTGCTGGTCGGCTCCAGAGGCATCTCCTGTCCCTTGCGCTCCAAAGCTGCCTTCAAGCTGAGGATGTGCATCTGTTGCTCATCGTATTTCTCTTTCAAGTTCCGGTTTTCTTCATAGAGGGCGGTGCGTTCTGCTTGCAGAGCCCTCAGCTGATCTTCCCGCTTCTCCGCCTGAGCTTGCAACGCTTCGGTCTGTTCCTGTAAGTGGGCAATGGTGGTTTGAGCCGCCCGTAACTCCGGTTGCCAGTCCGGTTGAGCGGCAAGTTGGGCTAAAGCAGCTTGTAACTGCTGCTGCAGCTGGCTGTACCGTTCCTGCAACTGTTGGTACTCCTGCTGCCAATGGGTAACTTCCGCTTGCGCTTGGGAGAGAGCCACTTGTAATGCCTCAGCCTGGGCTTGCCAGTGTTGTCGTAGCTGCTGCTGTTCCAGGGATCCCTGGCGGAGGTGTTCTTGATTGGCCTGTAGAGCGGCCACTTGAGCTTGTGCTGCCTCTAGAGCTGCTTCCAGTTCCTGCCGTTGTTCTTGCCAGCGCTGCTCTGCTTCTGCTTCGGTTTCCGCATAACCCGCCAGCCGCGCCTCTAGGTGTTCCCGCTGTTCTTGCCAGGCAGCCTGCTGATCCCCGTGGAGGGCCCGCAAACTGCTCAGCTCCGCTTGGGTTTCGGCAATTTGCGTCCGGGCAAGGGAGAGTTCCGCCTTAAAGCGCTGCAACATGTCTACCCGTTTTTCCGCCAAATCCTGTGCCTCCAGGAGAGAAGCTTGTAACTCCTGTTGGCGATGCTCCCACTGACGACGCTCCTGGGCGTGGGCTAGCCGCAACTGCTCGATCTGTTCTTGTAGGGCTTCAATATCCTGCCGTTGACGTTCGTTGAGCCGCTGACGGGCCGCGATCTGCGCCTCCCGATCCGCCACTTGCACGGCCTGATCCGCCAAAACCTGTTGCATCTGCTGCAAAGCCTGCTCTCGCTCCTGCAACCGCTGTTGCTGCTCGGCCACTTGCTGCCGTAGGGCTTGATACTCTGCCTCCCGATTCGGATCCGGTGTGGGCTGAGCCTTCAATTGCAGCAGTTCTAGCTGTTGCTGCTGTTTGCGCGCCTGCAGTTCGGTTTGGGCCAGTTGAGTGCGTAAGGCCTGCACCTGGGCTTGCAGTTGCTCCTGGAGGATCTGCCGCTCCTGCAGTTCCGCCTCGGCTTTGAGCAAGCGGGCCTCTAGCTGTTGTCGCTGTCTCAGGGCTTGGTGGTGCTCTGCGTCGGGATCCCGCTCTGGGGGCAAGCCATCAGCGGGTGGGATGTGCCCTGTCGCTGCTGACGCGCACGGATCCAAATCACCTGAGGGAGAGACATGCATAGGTTGAAGAGAAGATGAAGAGTCGGGCAATAAAGTTCCTTGCAGTATAGAGAGATTTTTCAGTGGACTCAAGCTAGGTGAATTCCCCTGTAAAGATCCCTGCTCTGTGGGCATTTTCGAACCTGTTTCTTCCCCTTGAGCTGTTTCCAAATCGGGGAGTTGCCCATCGGCTGCAGCTGTTTTGCTTTTTCGTCTGGGGGCGCGAGCCCGACGAGAGGATGCTTCCCCACGTTTAGGAGTGGACTCTGGCCCGTTGTTGCCTCGAGAACCTGCCACAATTGCCCCCTATCATCACCACCAACACCCATCCAGCACACCCAGGATGGTTCGCACCATCTTAATCGGTTGCCTTCAAAAGCGTCTCCGACCCAATTGTAGGGGGGTTTTGGCAAGGCTTTAGGGGTCTGTTGAGGAGTGTGACGGGCTGATTACCACAGCAACAGCCGTCCAGAGCGGAAAGGGAGCCTGTGGAAAACCGTCTGGCCTTTGTCCCTCACTTTGCGATACTGCTAAAGGTGATGTTAAGAACTACAAACTATGGTGATGCAGGATGTGGCCAGTAGTCAGCTTCAATCTTTCCGCCAGCAGATAAGCCCACCGGGATCCCAGTTGCGCTTTACTCGTTCTACCCCCTGGAGCATCCTTTTAGGTCTGCTTTGGGTTGCTCCTGCCCTTGCTCAACCGGACTCCCCTGACCCTGCCGCTTTTGTCTTACCTGACAGCCGCGAAATCATCACCCCCGCTCCGCCCCCCACCTTGTCCATACCACCTGACACAATACCACCTGACACAGCTCCCACTGTTGCCCCAGTTCTGGAGGGATCCCTGACGGCAGAAGAATTGGTAGTCCCGCAATCCCCCTTGGAAGTGCGGATTGAGCGCAGAGAAGGCCTATCTTTAGAGGAAGCTCTGGATATTGCTGTAGCCCAAAACCCCGCCATCCAACAGGCAGAATTGGCCGTGCAACGCGCTGAGGCAGGAATTGCTCTGGCAGAGGCCGCCTATGCCCCTACCCTCTCCAGCAGCGCTAACTACCAATACAGCGATGCCCCTTCTCCGGGGGGTGGGCCCAGCCGTGAATCCCATACTCTCTCGGCGAGCGTCGTGCGGGTGGAGTATACCGCCTTTGACAGTGGCCTGCGGGATCAAAACTTAAAGCTGGCCCAGGAAGCTCTGCGCATTGCCCAGTTGCAATTGGAGCAAACCTTGCAAACGGTAAAACAAAGTGTGGCCAATGCCTACTATGACCTGCAAAGTTCTGATGCCAGCGTTGCCATCAGCCAAGCCGCTGTTGAAAGCTCTGAAGCCACCCTCCGCGATGCCCAGGCGCGGGAACGGGCAGGATTGGGAACCCGCTTCGAGATCCTACAGGCAGAAACAGAAGTGGCCAACAATCGGCAAACGCTACTGGCGGCACAGAATACCCAACAACTGAATCGTCGTCGCTTGGCAGAGTTGCTCAACTTTCCCAACCCCACCGATGTGGTGGCCAGTGATCGCATTGAGCCGATGGGGGAATGGGATCTGAGCCTAGAAGAGACAATTGTGGCCGCCTTTGCCCAACGGCAGGAACTGGAGATTCAACGGCAACAACTGGAACAAGCCCAAAGTCGTGTGCGCCTGGCAGAAGCCAGCAATGGCCCCCGTATTGGGTTGTTCGCCACCCTCGATGCCGTCAACGATTTCAACGCCAGCCGCGACAGTTTTGATGTGGGCTACTCGGCAGGGGCCAATTTTAGCTTGACTTGGTTTGATGGGGGAGAGTCTCAGGCTCAAGCCCGCCAAGCCCAGATTGATGGGCAAGTGGCCGTGAGCAGTTTTGTGGGATCCCGCAACGAAATCCAACGGGGGGTGGAGGAAGCCTTCCTGACCCTGGCATCCAGCCGCGAACAGATCGATGCAGCCAAAGTGGCGATTGCTTCCGCAGAAGAAAGCCTGCGCTTGGCCCGTTTGCGCGTGCAAGCCGGGGTCGGTACCCAAACGGAGGTGATCAACGCTGAAACAGCCCTGACCACCGCTCGCGGGAACCTCTCCAATGCCATCCTTGCCTACAACCGCGCCCTAGTGCAGCTACGCCGGGCCACCGGTACCCTCTAGTTCATTCAATCAATATTGACAGCTTGTTAATTGCTTCTCTAGCCAAGTCCGCAACTGTTGTACCGTCAGTCGCGGCGAAGGTTGGGGCAAAGGGCGCTCGGGATCCATTGCCAGGCTGAGCACCGGAATTTCCAACTGGTAACGCTCCCACCAAGTGGAATTCGTGGTGATGTCGCGGATTTCCAAAGCGGGAATTTCCGGAATCTGCCAGAGTTTTTCGGCTAGCCCTTCGCAAAGGTGACAACCGGGTTTGCTGTAGAGAATCAGCGGGGGCCAAGCTAGGGTTCCGATCATAGGTTCTCAGGGGATAACGGCGCAGGCTAAGCGACGATGTTGCAGCGAGGGCATCTGCCGCCGTACCGATTGCAGGCGATCGGGATCAATCTCGGCAATGGCAACCCCTGGTTTTTCACCCCCTGCATCCGCCAGGATCGCACCCCAGGGATCCAAAATCATGGCGTGGCCATGGCATTGCCGCCGTTCGTAATGGTTGCCCACCTGGGCCGGAGCGATCACATAGCAGGTATTCTCAATCGCCCGACATTGCAACAAAATTTGCCAGTGATCCCGACCTGTGTAGGCGGTAAAGGCAGCTGGAATGAGCAAGATCTGGGCACCGCGATCCACCAAAGAGCGGTATAGCTCTGGGAAGCGCACGTCGTAACAGACCGACAATCCCAGGATCCCCAACCGTTCCTGCTCACAGGTCACCAGTTCATCGCCACTGACCACCGTGCTGGACTCCCGGTAGGTGTTGCCATCGGGCAAGTTGACATCAAACAGATGAATTTTGCGATAGCGGGCGATTTCCTTACCCTCGGGATCGTAGAGGGCGGCGGTGTTGTAGACTCTGCCCTGCCGATCTGGGACAGGATACCCTCCGCCCAGGACAAACACCTGGTATCGCTGGGCCATTTTGCCCAAGAATTCTTCTGCTCGGTCTGAGATCTCTTGGGCAAGGCGAGTTTTCTCCGCCTCTGGTCCCATAAAGGCAAAGTTTTCCGGCAGTGTCACCAGCTCACATCCCTGCCGCACCGCAAAATCAATCCACTCTTCTGCCTGCTGCAAATTGCTGGCCAGATCGGGAATGCTGGTCATCTGAATGGCGGCTGCCAGGTAGGGACGCATAGGGAAAACTCCGGAAGAGGCTGAGGTATCCTAAAAAGCTTGGGCAGAGGCTCAACCGACCAAATGCCACCAGCCAAAGGTTGGGCCTACAAATCGGATGACAACCCAAACAATGGCCAACAGAATGATGCCTGTCCAAGCTCCGCGGGTTGTCCAATTGTAGATCGTGCGGGCTTGCCCCTTGGTGAGGGGAATATCCTTCAGTTTGGGAAACACCAGCTCTTGGTCAGGATCCTGGGTTTCACGGGTTTTGCGGCGCTTAGCTTCGCCCATCGGTGGCCTCCAAGTTACCGTTTGCGGCGCAGGGGTAGCGACTCTTATCTTAATCTCTTAATCACAAGGGAATCTCAGGGGATCCCTGGTGAAGTGTCACCCCTAACCATTGATAACCTTCTATCTCCAGGCGATGACTGCACCGCTCAACCGGCAATCCACAAGGGGGATCCCTGGTGGGCTTGGGGGCGGCTGTCCTCTTCTTCGGTAATGGCCACTGTCTGTACCCACTGCACCGATTGAAACACAGGCGGCAGACGAAGCTCTTGCTCTAGGTGTCTGGCCCTATCCACGCGAAAGGCCTCGATGAGAATGGCCCCAGCTTCATCGGTGGTAAAAGGGGCTCCCGGCTCTAACACCACCCAGAGGGCATACACTCGTCCTTCCGGCAGAGGGGGTAAATCCCGCGCCAGCAAGCGGCCCTGCAGGCGATCTGGATCCACCTCTACCGTGACAGAGCCGGTGAGATTTTCGGCAGTGGGCTGCAACTCATAGGTCAAAACCGCTCCCGGCACCTCCTGCACCTGCGCTACCTGTAGCCGGCGCCACAGGTAAAGATTCCCCAACCCCAACGCCAGGATCAGCCCAGCCGCCAAAGCGCCCACGGGACTCAGCCGGGATCCCCAGGAAAGCCTACGCCCCGGAGTTGGCAAAGGCTGACGGGCTTGTTCCGCTTGAGCCTGTAACAGGGAGGCTCGCAGTGAAGGGGGCGGTTGCCGTTCCTCCACAGCGTGAGCCATTTCTAAAGACTGCTGGAGAGCTTCCAGTTCCTGTTGCAGTTGCGGTTGCTGCTTCAAGATAGCTTGCAAACCTTCCGCCTCCTCTGGGGAGAGATCCCCAAGGACATAGCCCGCCAGCCACAGTTGCAGTTCTTCTGGAGATGCTGATTCTGCTTTCATGACGGGCCTCTCCCTTTGGGATCCAATAATTGCCGCAGCCGTAGCAGTCCTCGCCTCGCCCTAGCCTTGACGGTGCCCAAGGGAAGATCCAGTTGTTTGGCGATCTCCGATTGGCTCATCCCTTCGTAATAGGCCATTTTCAAAATTTGCCGTTGACTGTCCGATAACTCTGCCAAGGCTGTTTGTACCTCTTCTACCTGTTCGGTTTGGGAAAGGTGCTCAAAGGAGGGATCCCCGCTGCTACTTCCTTGTGCCTGTAGTTCCACTTTGCCCCGTTCCAAAGACCGCTGTCGATTGCGCCAGGATCGCAGCCGATCCAAACAGCGGGAGCGAACCAGAATGCCCAAATAGGTGCGCAGGGATCCCCGCTGGGCATCGAATGAGGAACGAGACAGGTTCAAAAAAATATCTTGGGTGAGGTCCTCGGCTTCGGCAGCATTGCCCAGCA
Source organism: Thermostichus vulcanus str. 'Rupite' (assembly GCF_022848905.1). Taxonomy (NCBI): domain Bacteria; kingdom Bacillati; phylum Cyanobacteriota; class Cyanophyceae; order Thermostichales; family Thermostichaceae; genus Thermostichus; species Thermostichus vulcanus. The sequence continues at coordinate 64,959 of NZ_JAFIRA010000005.1, read as the reverse complement.
CCTTGTAGGCAATACCATACACTAAGCCCACATGCCGGTCATAAAGGATGGCCAGTGCCTGGGACTGACCCGCCTTGAGAGCCGAAAATACCTCTGCATCTGTGCTCTCCTGCAGGGATCTGCCGGTCTTATCACCCTCGAATTTCATCATGGGCAAGGGAGCACCGCAGGGAAGGAACAACAGAACCAGCTAGACGCAGGCATGGGGGAAAGAACCGTTCCCAGGAAGAGGCCCTCCATAATCTATCGTTTGCAAAAATAGGGGTCAAGCTAGAGCAACGGAGCCAGGAAGGCTCCACTGGCTAGCCCAACCCCAGAGCGCGGAATCGGGCCAGCCCAGCGCACCCGGCGAGAGAGGAAGGAAGGGTTCACCCAGGGCTCAACTGAGGCTCAATCCCCTACAAAGCGGCCAAGCCCAAAAAGGGTCCACCTGCCACCGTACCCAAGGTTGTGGCTCGCCCAGAGCTCAAATCAATTCGATAGAGGGTGGATCCCCCAATGGCAAAGCCCGTGTCCACACCATTGGTATCGGTACGAATATCAAACCCGCCCACAGAGCCAAAAGGAACGCCCAAGGGGCCAATCGGGGTAAGCACACCGTCATTGGGAGGATTTTGCAACACCAACAGATTCCGTTCCCCATCAATGTTTAGCAGTCGGGTGGATTGGGCTCCAGCCACGTTGTTGGTGTAGGCAGCCGCCGTGATCGCCGGTGGGGATCCCTGGAGTTCCCCAGGGGCAAAGGCTAAGGTGCCATCCTGAATCACTTCACCGGTATCGACATTGATGCGGAAGTTCTGACCGTTGGCTCCCACCAGCCGCAGACGATCCGGAACGGGGTTGAAATCCATGCCGGAAAGGCTGCCCCCTGTGAACGGAACCGACAGCCTGCTGGCAACGGTGGCTGCTCCCGTCTGTAAGTTGATGGTGTAGAGGATATTGGTATCACTAAGGGCATAGAGGGCTCCATTGGCGGGGCGCACATCTATCCCGATCAAATTGCCATTCACCCCAGTCACCCTCAGGGATCCCTGTACAGACGCATCTGCAGAACGAATCAAGGTAAGGCGATTACCGCTGCTCAAAGCCACCAAATCGGCTTGGGAGGGTATCATGCCCATCGGAGAAGCATTGCTGCTACTACAACCGAGCAGAGCCAAGCCACTGGCCACTAAAGAAACAAGATGCTTACGCATGAGAGTGTTCCCTAAAAAGTCAACAAACGGTAGTAGAGGCGCACCCCGCTCTCATCCACACTCAACTGCAGATCAACTCCCTACCCTTGCGGGCAGTTTCTTCTCAGTTCAAGCCCCAATCAGGGATCCGGTTGCTTTCCGGGATCCCTGTTTTGTCTGAAAACCTTGAAAACCCATGAACACCATTAGGGTTTTCAGCAGGGTATTTGCGGCCTCTGCAAAGATTACGCCCACCTCTTCGATTTGGATGCCTGAGGAGCACGGATCGATCCATTCAACTCGCCATTCGACTTGGGATCCCGTCACCCTTCCTGCACACTCAACAGCTGGGATCTAGCCAGCCGTTGCAACCAGGGGGTGAGAAACTCTCGATTGGCCAGTTGTTGTTCCGGATCCTGAGTTTCCAATGGGTAGGGAGCCAAAGCCCGCAGAGCCGCTGTGGTCACACAGAACATGGATTTCTGGAAACTCAGACAGATCTTCACCCGAATATCATCTTCTCCCCGCAGACTGCGGCGGTAGTGCTCCTCTAGGTAAGGGGGCAAATGGCGCAGCATATCCTGCATCAACAGGGTGGGCGGGATCCCGGCACTCCCTACTGGCAGGGGATCGGCATAGAGGGCACCATAGGCAAAATCCGCCTGGTCTTCCGGGATTTGCCCGGCCTGCGCATTGTAGGACAGGGTACCCATGAAGGGAAATGAGCGAAAAAACACCGCCTCCACATAGGGAATGGCCGTATCCGGCAAAAAGGTTAGCCCCACCGACTCTGGGATCACCTCATGGCGTTGCCCCCAAATGCAAGGGGCATAAGTAATCGGTTTGTTGGCAGCCTCCACCAACCCCTGCTGCACATGGGCCACCACATCTGGAATTGTCAGGTGAGGCTCACTCTCATAGCGTTTGGCCAAGGCCAAAAAGATATCACTCATCACCCGCCAAAACTGACCCAAGCCGCTGTACATGGCCAGCATGCGCACCTGCTCCAAAGCAAACTCCGGAAAGAGGATCCCCAGTCCCTGCAAAAAGGGATTGAATTGAATTTTGGCTTGAATGGCCGCCTTGGCCCGCTGAACAAACTCCGGCGTATCCAGATAGCTATCCAACCCGCCGCCCCCATGCCAAAGCATCGCCTTCATGCAATATTCCGCAAACTCATAGTTAATGCGGTCATGCCAGAGGTAGCGCAGCCACTTGCCGAGGGTAATCTCGCCGTTGAAATACTTAAAGGCCGGAAAAAGCTCGAGAAATTGATGGTCGGCAATAAAGATCAAATTGCGGGAATAGGCATCCAATACCTCCCCATAGCTGTGCAGGATCCCGATCACCTCCAGACGGTTAATCCGCGAATCCGGTAAAAGAGCCCCACCCGCCTCCAACCGTTGCAGAATCGGGCTAATCCGCACCTGATCTAGGGGATCCAGGCCCACCAGGAGAAAACAGGAGGGAGAAAGAGCAGCGCCATCACGAGGGAGAGTGGAAGCCATAGGAGGAGGAAGGGTCAGGATCAACAGTGAGAGGGTGAGATGAACACCGGATTTACAGCAGGGACAAGGGACCCTCTGCAGCCGTAACGGGTGCAGTAGCTATTGCTGGTGGGTGCAACAGATGAGCGGTTGTGGGTTCCACCCATCCCGTCACCCAAGCCGGTTGTAGGCCCAAGAGCACCACGAGCACCGCCAAGACTGCGGCAGGCAACCGTTCTCCCACGCGGCGGCGGGGCATTGCAATAGCCACCTCCGACAAGCGGCCAAAAAAGGCGCGGTTCACCATCAACAGGAAATAGGCTGCCGTCAAGCCCGTCCCGATCATGCACAGTAAGGTCTGCAGCGGAAACATCGGAAAGCTGCCGCGAAAGACAACAAATTCAGCGATAAAACCCACCATGCCCGGCGTACCCCCACTGGCCATTACCCCCAACACCATCAAACTGCCAATCAAGGGTAAGCCCCGCTCGGGATTCAGCAACCCCTCTAGCAGCTTTAGATCCCGTGTACCTGTGTTGGTGTAAACTGCCCCCACCAGCAAAAAGAGCAGCGCCGAAATTAAGCCGTGGCTGATCATTTGAAAGATGGATCCCACCAAAGACAAAGGAGTGGCCGCCGCCGCCGCCAATAAAATGTAGCCCATGTGGGCGATTGAACTGTAGGCCACCAACTTCTTCATATCCTGCTGCACTAGGGCATTCAAGGAGCCATACAGCACGTTCACCACTGCCCAACCCGCCAACCACGGCCCCGCTTGTTCCCAAGCATCCGGCAACAGTTGCAAACCAAACCGCAACAGACCATAGGTGCCCAATTTCAGCAGCAATCCCGCCAAGAGCACCGAGATGGGGGTGGACGCTTCCACGTGAGCATCCGGCAGCCAGGTATGAAAGGGGACCAACGGGATCTTAATGGCCAATCCCACCAAAATCGGGATTAACAATAGGCTCTGCTGCAGCAAGGGCAAAGGATGAGCCTGCAACACCGTGTAGGTGAAGCTGTTGGTATCACTCAGCCAACTGAGTCCAAAGAAGCCGATCAAAAGCAGGATCCCGGACAGAGCCGTGTACACCAGAAACTTGGTGGCGGCATAGGTACGGCGTGGCCCGCCCCAAATGGCAATTAGCAAGTACAGCGGAATTAGCTCGACCTCATAAAACAGGAAAAACAGCAGCAAGTTTTGCGCCAAGAAAGCCCCTGCCACCGCTGCTGCCAACATCAACAACAGGCTGTAATACAGACGGGGCCGCTCCACTTGGCCACTGGCCCAAATGGCAATGAACATCAGCAAACCATTCAAGACCACCAAGGGCAGGGAAAGACCATCCACCCCCAATTCGTAAATCAAACCCAACTGCGGGATCCAAGCCACGGTCTCCGTCAGTTGTAAAGAGCCCAGATGGGGATCAAAGTTCAACAGCAAGCCTAAACTCAGGCCCAAGAGGATTAGCCCAAAGATCAGGGCTAAGGTTCGATGCACCTGCTTATTCCCTCGTTCGGGGATCAACCCAATCACGGCGGCCCCCAGCAATGGGATCCCAATCAGTAGGCTTAACATTTCTCTCTCCCAGCTGCTCGCACGCTCACCCTCAAACCTCTAGCAATTGCAAACCATTGCAAAACCCAACCGTTGTGATCCCATGTGATCCCGATTTGGATCCCAAGTGAACATCCTTACCTAATTGGCCCCACTCTTGTAAAAGCCCCTGCAACCATTCAGCAAAGTTCCCTTGACCACTTTCAGCCTAAGTCGCTCCGCAACGGGGTAACAAAACCCAACCCAATGAGCCCACATCCTGGTTCTCACCCGTTAAACCAATCCCGGTAGCGGTGAGCGCATTAACCAGGCCACCACCACCACGACCCCAATTAGGATCAGCAACACGTACAGTTGCATCCGCCCCGATAAGGTGTATTTCAAGGTTTCGCCGCTGAACAAAAAAGCTAGCCCAACCCCATTCACCAACCCATCCACCCAGTGGCGATCCAGCCACTCCAGCCCCCGCGACAGGCTGCTGATCGGTTGCACCACCAAAGATTGATACAGTTGCCCCGTATAGAAGTCATAGGCCAGCAGATTTTGTAGCTCCGGCCAAGGTAAGCGCAACATCCGTTTACCCCCCCAGTAGAGCCAGCCCCCAAGGCCGGCCCCCAAGGCCCCGGAAACCACCAGCAACACCGCCATCAGCTTCAGCTCCGGGATCCAAGCCGGATAAAGCTGCCAATGCCAGAACAACCAGGGCATGAGCAGGGTTTGTACCGCTAGGATCCCCATCGGCAGGGCCATCAGCCAGCCCACCTCCGGTGCCCGCCGGGTTTTCGGTTGCGGGGATCCCTGAAATACCAACCCAAACACCCGCATCAGGTTCAGAGTGGTCAAGCCATTCACCAGCAACAACACCCCCACCAGCGCCGGTTGCAAAACGCTATACACCAAGGCTAGGCGAGCCATGGTCCAAAAGCACCCCAGCGGCAACAGCGCCACCATCCCCAGGGATCCCACGGCAAAAGCGGTTACAGTAGCCGGCATGCGACTGCGCAAGCCCCCCAATTCCGTCAGGTTCTGGGTAGCAGTGGTGTAGATAATGGATCCCACCCCCGTAAACAGCAATGCCTTGGCCAGACCGTGCATCAGCAATAGCTCCAGCGCCAAATCCGGTTGCTGCATCCCCACTGCCACAAAGACCAATCCCAAATAGGCACTGGTGGAATAGGAGAAGGTTCGCTTGATATCGATTTGGGCCAGCGCCACCAGGGATCCGCCAATGGCGGTGATCGTGCCGATGGTAACCAAAAAACCATCTGTGATCGGGGAGAGGGCCAAAAGCGGTTGCAGCTTAATCAGCACAAAGGCCCCGCAGGCTACCACCACTGAGTTGCGCATAATCGAGGCCGGGTTAGGCCCTTCCATCGCTTCATCCAACCACAGGTGCAGCGGAAACTGGGCACATTTGCCCAGTGGCCCTGCCATCAAGGCCAACCCCATCAAGGCCGCCCAGGTGGGATCCAAACTGGCCGTCGCCGCCCAATCCCGCAGGCCGGAAAATGTCAAAGTCCCTGAGAAGTTGGAAACCGTCACCACCCCCATCAGCAGCAGCAGATCCCCCACCCGCTTGGTTAAAAAGGCATCCCGTGCCGCTGTCACCACCAGAGGCTGAGCATACCAGAAGCCCACTAGCAGATAGGTGGAGAGGGTGAGCATCTCCAGCAAGGCGTAGCTCAAAAACAGCGAATCGCTCATGGCAATGCCGGTGAGCGCCCCCTCAAAAAAGCCCATCAACGCGGAAAAACGGCCCAAGCCCCAGTCTTTATCCAAGTAGCCGAGCGCGTAGATTTGCGCTAACAAACTGAGACCGCTAATCCAGACCACTGCCCCCATGGTGAGGGGAGAAATCTCCAGAGACAGGAACAAATCCAGATCCGCCACCCGAAACCAGGGGTAGTCCACAATGTAAGGGGCATGACCCCACACCTGCCGCAGCACCCACAGGCCGTGGACAAGAGCCACCAAAGTCAACAAAATATTGAGGTAAGCTGCTGGACGAGGGCCACTGCGCTTCACCCATCCTGTGGCCCAGGGCAGAGCCAAAGCGGCCCCCGCCAGTCCATAGAAAGGAATCCACCAACTGCTCTCCAACAAAATAAGGTTTGACATCCGCTTATTAAGGATTTTTTAATCACTATATACCTTGTCCAGTTGGCCGCAAAATCGCGTCGGATCCCCCAAAGTTCAGCCAGGTTTGTATTTGAGCTGCAATGCGCTGGGTTGCTCCCGGCGATCCCATCCGTTGGTGCCCATGGGCTTGCAGTTGGGCGGTGTAGGTTGGATCGGTGGCCAGGCGCTCCAGAATCTGATGAAGTAGCCTGGGGGCGTGCTCGACAGACGTGAGCTGGACAGCGGATCCCAGCAGACGAGTTTGGGCTTCTGCAAAGCGAGGGGTAAATTGTGGCCCCTCTCCCGGCAAGGTGATCACCGGTTTGCCCAAACCCACACACTGTTCGGTGGCCGTTCCTGCCATGGCCAGTACCACAGTGGCCCGTTGTACACAGGTGCCAAAGTCTCCCCAGATCAGGGGTAGATCTCTACGCTCAGCCGGGATCCGCTCCTGGAGTTGGGCCGGATCCAAATTCGGACTGAGGGCGGCGTAAACTTGAATCTCCGCTGGGATCCCTTGCACCACCTGCATCATCAAGGCCCAGTTGCGATAGGCTTCCGGCGGACGGGATCCCGGCAACAGCAACAATGCCGGTCGGTGTGGATCCAGGGGCAGGTCCCTTTGCGCCTCCAGCCCATCCATCATCGGGTTGCCCAGGTAAAAGGTTCTCAAGCCCCGTTTGGATAGGGCGGTGGCCGTCAGTTCATCCCGCAAAAAAGCTCCGCGACAGCGTTTGTGCCCCATCAACCAGCGTTCCCAGGGCAAATAATCGGAGATGGGTTCCCCCCAAGGGATCCAGGCGCGCCGGTAGGGCCCTTGTTCATCGCGCCAGTAGTAATCGGACTTGGCTGTACCCACAAACCCATAGGGGATCCCGCTCCACCAGGCCATCAGCAGCGGCACAATATCCCCCACCGCCAGCACGAGATCCGTCTGGGCCGCTTCCTGGCGGATCACAGCCAGTTGCCGACCCGTCAACCCCAGCAACCCGCCCCGCACATCCCGCCACAGCTGTCGCCAATCCTGGTAAATGAAGCCCCCCGACGGCATCACCTGAGGGGTAACCAAGATCGGGATCCCTTGGCGCACATAAGCTTTCCCTTCCCCCACAATCGGCAAAGCCCGCACCTGGATCCCGCGTTGCACAAGCGCAACCGCAATGCGACTGGCCACCTCATCTTCCCCATGTCCATTGCTCAGGCAAAGCACCCGCGGCGGATCTCGCCGGGATTGAGACTGAATTGAGAGGGATCCCACAGCACACCCGAAATCTCCCCCTAAAATAGAGCCAATTCGAGAGCGGAACCGAGGAGATGATCCGAAATGAGCGACAACGGGCCGAGTTCATCGCAGCCGTAGAAACCCTCCAGCTAGAAGGCCCCTATTTTGTCGAAGAGCGCCTCACCCGCCATCGCGGTCCTTTTTTGCGGGCGGTGAAAGATGTGCCGGTGGGGGGAACTTGGTGGGAAATTCGCTATTTTCCCGATTGTGAGCGTTATGCCTGGGCCTACCTGCCAGAACAGCCTAACCCACGAGAATTTGCCTGGGGTCATACCCTAGAGCAGGCGTTTCTCAATGCGCTGTGGCAACAGCCACAAGCTCCCTCCCTCACCTCCACAGACAGTCAGGATAACCATTCCGATTTACAGTGAAGGTAGCTTTCCCCACGTCAAGGGAAATATGAAACCTCAGGCCGTCGCCCGTATTCTCGATGCCAACCTGGACCGTGCCCGTGAAGGACTGCGGGTTTTGGAAGAGTGGTTTCGCTTTGGCCTGGAAGATGCTGCAGGCTCCCGTGAATGCAAGGAAATGCGCCAGGCTTTGGCCCAGTGGCACAGCGATCCCTTGCGCTTTGCCCGCGATACTCCCGCCGATCCCGGGACACAACTCTCCCACCCCCAAGAAGAGCGACGCCGCGATCTCAGCCATCTGTTGCAGGCCAATTGCAGCCGCGTTCAGGAAGCGCTACGAGTCTTAGAAGAATACGGGAAACTGGCAGAATCCAGCCATTGGGTAGCGCCCGGCTTGGCCAAGCTGGCCCAGGATATGCGCTATCGCCTCTATACACTGGAACATGAACTCCTGGGGGGATCCCTGCGGCAACGCCTTTTGTCGGCCTATCTTTACCTGGTGACCAGCCCCGTCCCCGACTGGCTAGAAGCGGTGGAAAAATCCTTGCGCGGTGGGGTAACGCTGGTGCAGTACCGTCAGAAAAACCTCTCCGACCGTGAAATGCTGCGGCAACTGGAGCAACTGCGGCAACTGTGCAACCGTTACCATGCCCTGATGATTGTCAACGACCGCATTGACTTGGCCCTGATCAGTCAGGCGGATGGAGTTCACCTCGGCCAAACCGATTTGCCGGTGGCCTGGGCCCGACAACTGCTGGGATCCCAGAAGCTGATTGGCCTTTCCACCACCAACCCGGAGGAATTGGCCCAGGCATTGACTGCGGGTGTGGATTACATCGGGGTTGGCCCCGTTTACCCCACCCCCACCAAAGCCGATAAACCCGCTGCCGGACTGGAGTATGTGCGCTTGGCTGCCGATAAAGCCCACATTCCCTGGTTTGCCATTGGCGGCATTGATGCCCACAATCTGGCCCAAGTGCGGGAGGCGGGGGCCACTCGTGTTGCCGTGGTGCGGGCGTTGATGGAAGCCCCTGATCCGACCCAAACCGCACGCCTGATGCTGGGGGAATTGCTACCCCAAGGGATCCCTGCTTTGTCTTAACTTGACTTCACAACCGATGCCATGACTGATGCCGCCCAACGCCTGCCTGAAAGCGAAAGCAGGTTAGCTCTCTCCCCAAACGGGATCCCGTCGGAACCACAAGCGGAGCTGATCACGGCTCTCGACCTGATGATCCGGGCCCGTTACCCCCTCATTTACTTGGTTTCTCCAGAAGAGGAACCTGCCGATGCTGTGCTGGCCCAGGTGGCCAAGCGCACGGATCCACCCCGCAAACTGTTGATCTGGGACTTGGTGCGGGGCTGGCAAGACAATGGCGAGGATCGCGGTTCGGTCATGGCCGCCCTGGGGCGGGTGATGCGCTCTGCCCCTAGTGAAGATACTCTGTTTGTGCTGCGGGATCTGCACTTTGTTTTGCGCAACGCCAGCAGTGACAAAAATGCCCCAGTCATCCGCGAACTGAAGAACCTCAGCCGCGAGCTGAAGCGCAGCCGCAAGATCTTGCTTATCCTCAGCCACACGCTGGAAATCCCCAGTGATCTGGCAGAAGAAATGACCGTCGTGGATATTCCTCTGCCCAGTAGCGAAGAGATCAGCCGTCTGATCCAGCTTTACGTGGCTCCGGAGAAGTTAAAACTGACCCCCCTGGCCTACGAACAGTTGGTGAAAGCCTGCCAGGGTTTGAGCCGGGAGCGCATCCGCCGTGTTTTAGCCCGCGCTTTGGCCGCCAAACAAGAGGTCAACGAAGCCGATATTGACCTGGTCTTGGAGGAGAAAAAACAAGCCATCCGCCAAACCGGTATTCTGGAGTTTTTCACCGCCCGCGAGACCCTAAAAAGTGTGGGGGGCTTAGACAACCTGAAAGCCTGGGTACGGGTGCGTCAGGAGGCCTTTACGGAAGAGGCACGTCGCTACGGTTTGCCCAATCCCAAGGGCGTGTTGCTGGTCGGGATCCAAGGCACTGGCAAATCCCTATCCGCCAAAACCATTGCCAACGAATGGCGCTTGCCCCTGCTGCGGTTGGATGCCGGGCGTCTGTTCGCCGGGATTGTCGGGGAATCGGAAAGTCGGGTACGGCAGATGATCCAACTCTCAGAAGCGATGGCCCCCTGTGTGCTCTGGATCGATGAGATCGACAAAGCCTTTGGCAATATTGCCAGTGGTGCCGACGGAGACTCCGGGACCAGTCGGCGGGTGTTTGGCAGCCTGATCACCTGGATGCAGGAGAAAACCAGCCCCGTCTTTATTGTTGCTACTGCTAACAATGTGCCGTTGCTGCCACCAGAACTGCTGCGCAAAGGCCGCTTTGATGAGATTTTCTTCTTGAACTTACCCACCGAAGCGGAACGCAAAGAAATCTTTCGTGTCCATCTGCAACGGTTACGACCCAGTCGCCTGCGGGAGTTCGACCTCGGGGTTTTGGCGGCTCAGTCGGAAAACTTTAGTGGGGCGGAAATCGAACAAGCCATTGTGGATGCCATGTACAACGCCTTTGGGGGTAGCAGTGGAGAAGGCCGGCGGGACTTTACCCAGGCAGATATTCTGCAAGCAATTGCCGAAACGGTGCCGCTAGCCTCGATTGCCCGCGACCAAATTGAGAACCTCAAGTGTTGGGCTGCCCAAGCGGGGGCACGTACCGCCTCCCAAGATGTCAAGGTACTCCAAGAGATGAAACAGTGTTTTTTGCCCTCCTGAATGGGAGCCTTTCAGGCGATGGAATCGGATCCCGCTAAACGGTTGACCTATGAAGAGGGGACGTTAGAAATCCTGTCGCTGCTACCGATTCATGAGCGCTATAGACGACTTTTGGAGCGGATTGTCGAGGTCGCCACAGAAGAAATGGACGTGAGAGATGGCCAACTTTGGATCCACTACCTGGAATCGAGAAGACCTCCGGAAAGGGTTGGAGTCTGATGAGTGCTACTACATTCAAAATCAAAATGAGTTGGCGGTGCGGGGTAAGGTGGCTATTGATTTAAAAACAGAAAACAGATCCTCCTCCCAGATCCTCCTCCGGATTTGGCGATTGAGGTGGATATCCCCAGCAGTGGGTCAAGCGCAACTTGCAAAACTCTGATCACTCAGATCGGTCAGGTCTGAATCCGGATGACTAAGGCTTTTTCTGCCCTACCGCGGGTGGATACCCTGGTTTTGGCGGGGGGCAATAGCCGCCGCATGGGATCCGATAAAGCCCTGTTGCTTTGGCAGGGGATCCCGTTGTTACGGCGAGTGGCGCAGGTGGCGGCAGCCTGTACCGAGAGGGTTTACATTCTCACCCCTTGGCCGGAGCGTTACACCGATGTGGTGGATCCGGGTTGGCACCTCTGGCGGGAAAGCGCCCCCCATCGCGGCCCGTTGCTGGCTTTTCAGGAAGGGGTAGCTCGCTTGCAGGCAGAGGCTATCCCTCCAGACTGGGTTTTGCTGCTGGCCTGCGATATGCCTTGTTTGGATGAACAAGTCTTGTGGGAATGGAGACATCGCCTTGGATCCCTGCCCCCAGAAATGGTTGCCGCTCTGCCCAAAACCCAGCGGGGATGGGAACCGCTATGCGGCTTTTACCGCTTGTCCCAGATGCACCAGCTAGAGGCTTTTCTCCAAACCGGCGGGGGATCGTTTCAAGACTGGTTGTCCGGGATCCCAACGGTGGTGCTGCCGCTTTGGCAGGCGCAGATGTTGACCAACTGCAATGTCCCCGCGGATCTAGAGGGTGCGAATCCCTGAGGTTCGGCCTTGAGGGTCTGTCCTGGACATCTGGACAATTGAATTGCCTCGGGTGCAAGGGATCCCTCATGTCACAATGAGTAAAGATTTGCCCTGCAAACGACAAGCTCAGTTTCATTTCTTGGCACCGTGCTCACCCAGCTGTACTACCGCGAGATCCCCTTTCCCAATCGTGCTGAAGTGGTGCGATGGCTACAAACGATTCCTCTGCCGGAAGGGGGGAAACGGATCCCGACGGCCAGTGGCTTGCGCATCCAGGGATCCGGTGCCGAACTGGCTTTGTTGACCTGGACAGGATTGAATACCACCTACCTGAAGGTGTTTCAGTGGTCGGAGCGGCCTTTTCCGAAGCAGCGCAAATGGCTGAGAGAGCTGGAAACCGCGATTCAGGCACAATTTCCCCATCGCTACCCGCAATTGCCTGAAATTAACTTGGAGGCGGGTTCTATTTTTGAACAACTGGAGCCGTTCTACCCACAAACTGTGAAGTATTTCCGGCGGATCCCGAATGGGGAGTTTGACCTGCAACGGGTCTATTGGTGGGAAAAGCGTTGGCGTGAGGAGGTGCAATCCCCCCCAAAACATCCTCAGCCGGTGTTGTTTAAGCAACCTTCACCTGACCCTGCTGAGAGCCATTGGGATCTGGTGATCGTGGGTGGAGCGCTTGGGGCGATTTATGGAGCGGCCATGGCTCGTCTGGGCTACCGGGTGGCCCTGGTGGAGCGCCTGCCTTTTGGCCGCATGAACCGCGAGTGGAACATTTCCCGGCGAGAGTTGAGAACCCTAGTGGAGATGGGCCTTCTCAGTGCGGAGCAAGTGGAAAGCTTGATCCTGCGGGAATATACGGATGGATTCAACAAATTCTTTGATGGTAACAGCCCGATTAAGGCCCCCGTGGTGCATACGCCAACCGTGTTGAACCTGGCCATTGATGCGGAAAAACTGTTGCACCTGTGCGGTGAGATTCTCCGGTCTTGCGGGGGAGCCATCTATGACCGCAGCGAATTTCAACGGGCTTACCTCACGGAGCAAGAGGTAACCCTGGTTCTCAAGGACTTGCGAGAGGGGCAAGTTTTTACCTTGGGATCCCGCCTTTTGGTAGATGCGATGGGCACCGCTTCACCGATTGCTCAACAGCTGTATCGGCAACGGGCCTTCGATAGCGTTTGCCCAACTGTGGGAGCAACCATCCAAGGGGGATTTGAGCCGGGGGTTTGGGATCCCCAATTTGGGGATATTCTCGCCAGCCATGGGGACATCAGTCGCGGTCGGCAGTTGATTTGGGAACTCTTCCCCGGCCCCGGCAACGACCTGACGTTTTACCTGTTTCATTACCACCAGGTTCATCCCGAGAATCCCGGATCCCTGCTGGAGCTGTACGAAGACTTTTTCACCATCCTGCCGGAATACCGCCGCTGCGACCCCGAGCAACTGCAGTGGAAAAAAGCCACCTTTGGCTATATCCCCGGACGTTTTCATCACGGTGCTCCTCACTCGGATCCCGACAGCCGCTTTGACCGGGTGCTGCTCATTGGAGATGCGGCAGCCATGCAATCGCCCCTTAGTTTCACCGGCTTTGGCTCGTTAATCCGCAACTGCCCGCGCCTGTGCGATCTTTCCCATACCGCCCTCCGTCACAATCTGCTCACGGCCCCCGATCTAGCCCAAATCCGAGCCTATCAGGGTAATTCCGCCGTCACTTGGCTGTTCTCGCGGGGGATGATGGTGCCCACGGGTAAGGTTTTGCCCCCTGCCCGGATCAACGCGACTCTGAATAGTTTTTTTGGCATTCTTGCCAGTGAGAGCCCAGAAGTGGTGGATGATTTCATCAAGGATCGGGCTGGGTGGATCCCGTTCAACCGCATGGCGATCAAGGCCGCTCTGCAAAACCCAAGGCTGCTGCTGTGGATCTGGAACGCCGTAGGGGCCAAGGGGTTTGCCGACTGGTTGCCCACCTATTTCAGCTATACCGGGCTGGCCCTGCTCTCTTTTTTGCTCAGGGGTTGGGTGCCAGGGCTATTGCGGCGTCTGCAACCTTGGCTAGAGGCCCATTATCCGCGTCTCTGGCTGCGGTGCCTCCATTGGAGCTACATCCTCACCTACGGCGTAGGGCAACCGCGTATCGAGTTGCAACTGCCTACTGCAGGCCCACCCCCCTCCGCCCAGTGAAAGACCCAAGACCCAAGCCCAACTTGGATCCAAGCCGAGGAAAGAGTCTAGGCTGGCGAGGATGGACCAAGGCGCTGGAGTTCCTCAACCCAGGTTGCATGTTCGGGTGTTTTCAGGCCTTCTTGCAACACCGACAAGACCCGTCCCAATTCTCCAGCCAGCAAAGCGGGTAGAGCCAACCACAACCCCGGAAAAGCCCGGCTTCGCAGGATCCCCTGTTCATCGGGGACTTGGGCAACGTAGCCCTGAGATTCCCATTGGAACCAATCCAACTGGCCTTCCAAGGTACGCCAAACGATATAGTCCTGTACGCCATTGCGGTGATAAGCCCGCTTTTTATCGTGCAGATCCAGTGCGGCACTGCTGGCAGCGACTTCTACCACCAGTTCGGGGGATCCTTCGATGTAGTCTTCTGCGTTAATCGAGGCTTGACGACCGGGCACAAACAACACGACATCCGGCTGGGGTTCATTATCCGGATCCAAGCGGACTGTCGGTTCAATGCCCAGCACAATTCCTGGTGTTGATGCTTTGTAAACACCCAGCCAAGTTGTCAAGTCCCCGTGGGGTTCCCCATGACTTCTCATTCTCAGGGGTGATGCCATATAGACCACTCCTTCCACCAGTTCGGCTTTCCTCAAGTGGGGCATGGCAGCATAGCGGCGCTCAAACTCGTCGCGGCTGAGGTGATCCCCATTCTCTAAGGGTGGAAGGGAAAGGAGTGGGTCACGGGTTAATTCACCGGTGATCACCATGGCAGGATACCTCCTGAAGGACAGCTCAACCGGTAAAGGTATAGCTAGAGGTGTGGGTGAGTCAGATGTCTACTACTGTAGCGTTTGGGTGAGGCCGAGCTGCTTTTGAAACCTAGGGGATAGGTGAACACAGCAGGGATCCGAACAATTAGGCTGCCTTGAGAAGGGCAACAATTTGGATCAGCGCCTCCTGAAAGGCACCCCGTTCCGGCTGCCCTTGCTTGAGGTCATATTCCAGTTGCAAAAGCTGCTGCATCACTTTCAACAAAGTCACCGTTTTCAGGGATCCCACTTCTTTCTGCAGGAAGTAAACCCGATTGGGGTTGCCGATTTCCGCCTTTTGAGCAATGGCCTTGGGATCCCGTTCCCCCTGATCCAGCAGTAGCCGCACCCACAACCATGTGCGAAATTGGCCCACCAACACCGCCAGAATCTTCAGGGCAGGCTCGTTTTGATCCAGCAGATGGGTCAAGATCAGCAGGGCTTGATCCAGGTCCCCTTTGCGTAGGCAGGCCGCCAATTGAAAGCTGTTATAAGCACTGGCTGGGACTAAAGCTTCGATCTGCTCTGGCGTAATCGGATCCCTTGAACCGGCTGTGAAGAGGGCCAACTTTTCCAGTTCCATCACCAAGCGACGGGAGTCATTGCCTACCGCCTCGGCCAATTTCTGGGCTGCTTCAGGGCTGAGCTTAAGATGCCGTTGGCTGGCTTCAGAGTGGACCTGCTTGAGGATCCCTTCTTCATCCCAGGCGGCCAGGGGTTGAAACTCTCGCACAATCGCCGTTTTTTTTAGGATCTTGGTGGATTTCAGGCGGCCATCTGGTTTGCTGGTGGTGGTCAACAGCAGGTGGGTGGTACTGGGCAACTGCGCCAAAGTCCGCTCCACTTCCTCCCAAAGGTCCTCTGGGCAATGTTGGGTCAAATGGGTGTCTTCCAACCAAACCAAGCGAGCCCCTGCTCCGAAAGGGGGGGTCATGGCCTGGTTGAGTCCGGTGATAGTGGATTCCGGCGGTAGGCGATCGTAATTGAAGGCGGCCCAATCGGGATCCAGCACCTGTTCCCGCAACTGTTGCACCGCCTGCATAAGACGGTAGTGATCTTCTCCCCAATAGAAATAGACGGGCACGGTATTTCCAACAGATGTCAACCCAAACCGTTACTCGATGGCCGTTACTCGATAGCCAAATGCAACCACGGCACAGGATCCACAGAACGATTGTGAACGAATAACCCCCAGTGTAGGTGAGGCCCAGTCGCGGTTCCGGTAGCACCAATGGCCCCAACCGGCTGCCCCGCTTCCACCCAGTCCCCTTCCTGGACATCAATGCGGCTGAGGTGCAGCAGCAGACTGGTTACCCCCTGGCCGTGATCGATGCCAACGGTATTGCCGTGGATGCGAAAGCCCTCCGACTCGTACCCGACCAACCCAACCCGGCCAGCTGCCGGAGCCACCACCACTGCTCCCACAGGGCCGGCATAGTCGATGCCGCGATGGTAGTAATCTTCCGCAAATTCGCCGTTGTAGTAGCGGCGCACCCCAAACACGGTGGTCACCGGGCCCTGGGCCGGACGTTGGAAATACCCTTGCCAATACTTTTCCGGGCTGATGTGCTGACGAAAGGCCTCCACCTTGGCCCATTCCACCTCTGTAGCCCATACACTCGCTCCGGGTGGCAGGCGAATGCTTTGGACTGGAAAGTCCCGTGGCTGAAGGGACAAGGGCAAGATAGGCTCCTCGGCAAAGCCGTGAATCTGAACCTGACGGGATCCAGGGGCATCCAAAGGGGTCGTGGGGAGCAAAGCGCGCCAACGGTTGGGTGCCACAGGGAAGGCTGGATAGGCGGCTTGTGTGCCATCGGGATGGGTGAGGTTGACCCAGGGCTGATCCAGAAGCAAGGTTTCCGGTGGGGCCGTGATCTGTACAGAAACGGTGTATCCCAACGGGGGATCCGTCGGGCTAATCTGAACCTGGGGGTTGCTGGCCGCAGCCGAGAGCGCTCCTGTGCAAACCATCCAACCAAAGCTGGAAAGCCATCCCAGCCTTCCCCAGTTGGCCAGAAAATTAGCCGGAAAATTCTTCACCACCACTCCCCAGACCATCCGTACTTCTCCTAGGCTCCATTTTGCGCAGGCCAGCGCCGCTTGTCTAAGCAATTTAGCCGGGATCCCTGCGCAAAGTTGAGGATGAAGCTGGGCGGATCCCTGTACTCCTGCTGCTCTTTACTAAAAATGGATAAAGGAGGCCGCATTTTTCTCCCCGAAAAGGTGATAGCTTTGCACAAGCTTTATAGAGCCAAAGCCACTCTAGGCCAAGAAATTCTAATAAATTCTGTATTCCCACCGAGGAGGATAGATAAACCTTCTTTTATGATTTAAGGCATGAACAGATATCGCGACCAACGCAAGTAGCAATATCTCGTTCTCAGTGAATTTACCGCTTTGTTGGGTTTTTTCTTTTTGCTGAATTAAATTTGAAGGCTTGAAAACCATGGAAAGCATTAGCGAATTGGAGTTTAAAGTACAGATCTTGGCCCGTTGCATGGGATCCGCCCTGGGGTTGGGCCGCCCAACTCGTATCGAGATTCACTACTGTACAGCGCAGAATCGAGAAAACCAACAGCCTGCTGCTGATCGCGACAGCGGGACGGAGTCCTTAGCTACGTCTGCTTCCCAAAGCTCCTCTCTTGTGTCTGAATGGGTAACGGGAGCCCAGGGCCAATCTGCCGTCTATGCCGCCTAAAGGGCACGGGGGATTGGCTCCCCAAGAGGCTCTCAGTCACCTCTAGGGGAAGGTTGCATCAGCGACGTTTTTTGGTTTTCTTCTTCTTTTGTGAGGATTGAGTCGAAGACCCAAAGCCTATTTTCTCAACTTGTTTCATAGTGCGTTTCCTAGCAGCCCATTCTTTACGAAACAACCGTTCTCTTTTTTCCTGTTGTTTGACTTGGGCCTGTTTCTCAGCCGAGAGTTGTTCAAAGGTCAGCAAGCCCAGTTCCAGCTGTAGATCTTCCCAATCTCCGCAGATTTGGTGATCCACACACTCATCAGCAAAGGCTTTCTCAATCACTTTAAGGATCGGTGCATCCACCAGTAAAGCGGGTTCTGTTGACAAACGTTTCTGGATTTCTAAAAAGGCAGCGATGAGCCAGGCGTTGATCTCAGAATCCTGCTCGGCATAAGGCTGCAACCAAGCGTGCAATAACTCCAAAACTTTAGAGGCAGCCGCTGGATCCGCTGGCGGCAGGGGTACCCCTAGCTTCGTATTTGGGAACCTTCTGCAGCCAGTGGCGATCTCTTGCAGGGCATCTAGCGCCGTGGTGAAACCATAGATGTCTGGTGAGGTTGTGTTCCGAAACTCTTGCAGTTGTTGGGTAATCAGCTCCTGCAGAGGAGGTAGCGCTGGCGGGCCAATTAACCCCAATACAAGCGGCAGTTCTTCTCCTATCCAGTCCTGAATCCAATCGTTGGATAGGATGATCTGATCAGACTCTTCGATGGCGCTTCGCGCCGTGCAGAGCACGATCAACCGGAGCAGTTCGGGTATGGCCGCCTCTGCCCTCAGTTGCCCTAAGGCTCGCCAAGCATGAATCGAAGCCCAAAAAGCTACGTACTCCTCCTCTTCCGGATCGTCTAACTCCCATTCCCAAGAACGGCTCTGCAACACCTGAATTAGGGCAGGACTATGAGCCTCAGTTAGCCCTAGCTGGAGATAGTTGGGCCAACCCTGAGGTTGATTGTGGATGCTATCTGTGGCGTCGCCGTAGTTGACACTCCCCCGGTTAGAAACCGGGGGATTCTCCCTTCTAGCTCCCCACAGCTTGAAGCTGTGAGGGATTCATGGAGTTCAGGGGATTGCCAACTACCCCATCCCCTGAGCCGACCGTACCCATTACAGATACGGCTTCTTTTAGACTCAGAGGACACGAGAATCCGTCCCACTGGGCTAGGTTCATTGCGGCATTCCAGTCGGCATCACAGCAATACCCGTCCTGCCCGGTGAACAAATGCCCACTCCTTTTCCCAATCAATCCTGTCCTGTGGTCGGTTTTGGATGTGTAGGCAGCAGGACGTTTATGCAGCGTCCTGCCCGCCATTTCCAGCTTGTAGGCAACCTTCCACTCCAAGTCGTAGTACGACCAGGTATGGCGCGATTTCCCGGCATCAGAGCGAGCCTTCTGGCTCTGTCTGGATTGGCGGATACCTGAGAGGTCTTCCATCCACACATCTGCATTTACCGCATTGGCAAACCGTACAATGCGGCGGCTAACGGTGTGGTTGACTGCCCTCATCCAACGGGCTTCTTTGCGCTCCAGTCGCTTGAGTGCTCGGTATTTACCCGCCTGTTGCAACTGGGCACGACGCTTCTGGAAACGACGACGACGATAGGCTACCTCTCCACCCCCAAAAAACACCGCCCGACCCCAACGGGTGGCCGCCACCGCCAAACGGTTCTGCCCACGGTCAACACCTAGTCGCTCCGTACTCTTCACTTCGGGAACTTCCCAAGTGATAGACAGAACGGCATACCAAGCCCCACGTATTTGCATCAGCTTCAAGGTTCCCCGTTCACAATCCTGCTCGGCCAGGATGCGCTCAAGACGCTCGGCATAGTAGGAACTGCTAACCTCAAGGGGAACCCGCTTGTCACCCTGAATTGTGGGAAAACTCACTGAGTAGGTGCTACCTACTTTGTGCAGCTTCCAGTTTTGGTTGTTGACCTCTGGCCAGAACACCTTGAAGTGTTTAGCCCGCTGGCCGGCTTTCCCCTTCAGGACACGAATCACCTGGTTGGAGAGGGCAGACTTGAGGGGTGTCACCACTTTGGCGGTGGTCAAGGCTTTGCGTTCCTTCGAACTCATGCGCAGCAGCTCGTTTGCCAGTGCGGTTGTCGCCCAAACCGTCTGGGCAAACATCTCTGCTTTGACCGCGTTGAGATCAAGAAACTTGAGCTTGAGTGTGGTGGTGACCCGTTTCATGGGGGCTATTGTACTATTCCTGTAGATGCTTCGCCGTTATCTACATGACAGAGTACAAGCATTATCGGCATTCGGTTGGAAAGGTGTTGGAATACATCAACGACCCACACCACGGCTGAATCAATTCAGCCTGTGCGCTTATATCCCCCGGTTAGAAACCGGGGGCTTTACGCTGGTTTTCGTAAAGAGCTGCCGCACAGGGGCTGGATAGTCCGGTGCGAGCCTTTTGTTAGTCATAGGGATCCCTTCCACATCCAGATGACCGCTCCTAACCCCAGGAGATCTAGACTCGGAACGTGACTTGGGGTGTATGAATACCTGCTTCGCAGGATCTGGAGGACTATGGAACGAGCAATGGAACTGTGGCGCGGTTTCCTACTGCGGGATTTTGATGTCCAAGCTTGGTGGCAGGGGAGTGTCTTAGGTCGTTTGTCGGGATCCCTGCAGCACTGGGGAAAAAACAGTCTATGGGTACAAACTTCTGACGGGATCGCCCTGGGATTGGTCATGCTCTACTGGGGCTTCTCGGCGCAACCCTCCACCGGGATCCTCGGCCTCATCCTGCTGGTGATGGCGGCAATGTTGGGTTTGGGTTGGCTGGTGCAAACCCCATCCTGGGTGGCAGCCCATCTGCCCCTGGGCCTGTTTTGGGGCATCGCTACTCTGGCGACGATTTTTTCTCCGGTTCCCTATGCAGCGCGGGATGGCTGGCTGAAGCTGACCCTCTACCTGGCGGGCTACTTGTTGCTGCATCGCCTGCTGCAAAAGCCTCGATGCCGGGATTGGGTTGTGGGATCCCTACTTTTGGTCAGCCTAGTGATGGGAGTCTACGGCCTGCGGCAATACTTTTACGGGGCGGCGGAACTGGCTACCTGGGTGGATCCGGAATCCGGCTTGGCCGGTGTAACCCGGGTGTATAGCTATCTGCGCAACCCCAATCTCTACGGCGGCTATTTGATCCCGCTCATCCCGCTGGGGCTGGGGGCGGCCTGGATCTGGCCCAGTTGGGGGGCGAAGCTGCTGGCAACCTTCATCACCCTGGTGAACCTGATCTGTTTGTTGCTCACCTACAGTCGCGGCGCTTGGATTGGCGCTTTGGTGATGGTGGCCACGATGGCGGTGCTGTTGGTGCAATGGAACAGCATCCATCTGCCAGGGCGGTGGCGACGCTGGACTCTGCCCGCTCTGTTTGCCGGAGGCGGAGCCGCTCTGCTGCTGGGGATCCTGACGGTACGCCCCTTACGACTGCGGGTGCAGAGCCTCTTTTTGGGGCGGGTCGATACCAGCAATAACTTTCGCATCAATGTTTGGGCGGCGGTGTTGGACATGATCCGTGATTTTCCGATTCTGGGGATCGGCCCTGGTAATGTCGCCTTTAACCGCGTTTATCCCCTCTACCAACGAGGCAACTTCAGTGCCCTCGGCTCCTACTCCGTGCCCCTGGAGCTAACCTTGGAAACGGGTTTCATCGGATCCCTGACCTTTGCCTGGTTTTTGTTGGTACTCTTCGATCACGGCTGGCGCCAATGGCGTTTGGCTCTGGGATCCCGAGATCCGCAAGGGCTGTGGGTGGCGGCAGGGTTGGCTGCTTGTGTGGGCATGATGGCCCATGGGCTGGTGGATACCATCTGGTACCGCCCCCAGGTTCAAATGCTGTGGTGGCTAGCGGTGGCTTTGATCACAGCCAGCTTGGGATCGTTGCAAACCATACCTTCTCAACAGGAGCAAAGGAGCAACGAATAGGGATCCCAAGCCAAGGCCCAAGCCTTTGTCCGGTTAGCGTGGCTTAACTTTAGCCTTTTGGCCTTGACGAGAGGGAATTTAGAGTGCTAAACATCTTCAGTAAAAGATAAAAATGTATCTAGATTTACAATTTGGTGGTGTCAGCAGTGTTAGAAATTAGCGGAATTGTCCGGGGTGCAGGAGGCGAATGAAAAAGATCGAGGCCGTGATCCGGCCCTTCAAGCTGGATGAGGTCAAAATTGCCTTGGTCAATGCCGGCATTGTCGGCATGACCGTGAGTGAAGTGCGGGGCTTTGGTCGGCAAAAGGGACAAACCGAGCGCTATCGGGGATCCGAGTACACGGTAGAGTTCCTGCAAAAGCTGAAAGTGGAGATCGTGGTCGAAGATGACCTGGTGGATACCGTTGTCGAGAAGCTGATCGCAGCAGCTCGCACCGGCGAAATCGGGGACGGCAAGATTTTCATCAGCCCCATTGAGAAGACCATCCGCATCCGAACTGGCGAGCTCAACCAAGACGCCCTCTAATCTAAACAGATGGGTTACAGATGGGTTGTCCCAGAAGCTTGGGTCGATGACCCGAGCCTTGGGTGAGTTTGCTGTGGTGTATCAGTGGGCTGATTTTGGCCCAACCTTCCCTGTAATGCGTTGTGAAATGCGTTGTGAGAAGTACCGTCACTTTAGGTGAGTCGAAAAGCATGACTATGACGATGATCCAAAAGCTCAAAAGCCAAGTGCCACAGTGGCTCTGGCGGCCAGCCAAGTGGAGCCTGACTGCCACCCTGATCGGGGGGTTGGTGTTTTTGTTTAGCCAAGGAACTGCCTTTGCCCAGGAGGCCGACGAAGTTCAGTACCACGCTGACATTGTCTGGACGATCGTGTCCGCAGCCTTGGTGTTCTTCATGCAGGCGGGTTTCGCCATGGTGGAGACAGGCTTTACCCGTTCTAAGAATGCCGCCAACATCATGATGAAAAACTTGATGGACTTCTGCATGGGCTGTTGCGCCTTCTGGTTCCTCGGGTTTGGTCTGATGTTTGGCAACAGTGGCGGCTTCTTCGGTACCAGTTGGTTTGCCTTTGGCTGGCAACAAGCCTATGAGGCAGGCGGCTGGCCCTTCACGTTCTTTGTCTTTCAAATGGTGTTCGCAGCCACAGCCGCTACCATTGTTTCCGGGGCAATGGCGGAGCGTACCAAGTTTTCTGCCTATCTAATTTATTCCGTGATCATCTCTGGGCTGATTTACCCCATCTCGGGGAGCTGGGGCTGGAATGGTTTATTTGCAGACTACAACGGCGACACAGCTGGCTGGTTAGAGAACCTCGGCTACATCGACTACGCTGGCTCTGGTGTGGTGCACTTGGTGGGGGGTGCTGCCGCTTTGGCGGGTGCTATTGTGCTGGGCCCTCGCATTGGCAAGTACGGCCCCAACGGTGAACCGCGAGCAATTCCGGGCCACAACCTGCCTCTGGGCATGTTGGGGGTGTTCATTCTCACCCTGGGCTGGATTGGGTTTAACGCCGGTTCTACCACCGCTGCTTCTACCGACATTGGTTGGATTGCCATGAATACCCTGCTGGCGGCTTCTGCCGGGGCGATTGGAGCAATGTTTACCTCCTGGGCCCACTTTGGTAAACCGGATATGACCTTTGCCGCGAACGGTGTGCTGGCGGGTTTGGTGGGTATTACAGCTCCCTGCGACAGCGTTCATCCGTTGGGAGCGTTGATCATCGGCTCCATCGCCGGGATCCTGGTGGTGATTTCTGTGGTGATTCTGGATACGGTGCTGAAAATTGATGACCCGGTGGGCGCGGTTTCGGTACACGGCACCTGCGGCATCTGGGGAGTATTGGCGGCAGGGATCCCCTTCTTTGCCAATGCCAACTATGCCGAGGATGTCACCTGGGGCCAATTCGGAGTGCAGATTATCGGTGCTTTGGCTTACTTCCTCTGGCCCTTCATCACCTGTTTGATCCTATTCCTCATCCTCAAGGCAATCACTGGCTTGCGCACCAGTGCTGAAGAAGAGATCGCCGGTTTGGACGTGGGCGAGCATGGCAACGTGGCTTATCCCGACTTTGTCAGTGCCGCCACCGACTCGGAGCAATCTTAAACTCTTAAGTAGAGTTACTTGAGCTACTTGAGCTAACAGAAAACCTGGATAGCACTGAATAGCATCAAAGGGGGTCAGAATTGACCCTCTTTTCTTTTGGTATAAAGGGATACTTGCTCAGCAGAAAAAGACACCTCAAGATCAAAGGCAAGGGACTTGGACAAATTTCGTTCGTTAAACGTTAAGAATTATGAGAAGGATGGTTTTCCCGCGTCTGCGGCAGGGGAGTGCATTGGGTTTGAGCAAAGGAGGGAGGATCCTGCTGTGGATCGGGGGGCTGCTGGGGTTGGGGAGTGTAATGGCCCCGCCCGCCCTGGCCCAAACGGATCTGACAGCATTGGAGCAAGCCTTGCCTCCCGAGGCCTGGGCTGAGCTGCAAGCCCTGTTACAAACCCAGCAGTATCATGCTGATCTTGTCTGGACTATTGTGGCTGGGGCACTGGTGTTTTTCATGCAGGCGGGTTTTGCCATGGTGGAGGCGGGCTTCACGCGGGCCAAAAATGCCGCCAACATCGTCTTGAAAAACCTGATGGATTTTTGCTGTGGGGCCTGTGCCTTTTGGGCTTTGGGCTTTGGGTTGATGTTTGGTTCCCACGTAGCCGGTTTCTTGGGTACAGACTGGTTTTTCTTCACCTGGCAGCAGGCGGCTGAGGCGGGTAGCCAAAACGATGCTTGGCCTTTCACCTTCTTTTGCTTTCAGTTGGTGTTTGCTGCCACAGCCGCCACGATTGTCTCTGGAGCGATGGCCGAGCGCACTCGCTTTGTGGCCTATTTGATCTACTCCATTGTGATTTCTGCAGTTATCTACCCGATTTCTGGAGGTTGGGCTTGGAATGGCTTGTTTGCCGACTACAACGGTGGCAGCGCAGGTTGGCTAGAGAACTTGGGCTACATCGACTTTGCCGGGTCGGGGGTGGTCCACCTGGTGGGGGGAGCGGCAGCTTTTGCCGGAACCTTGGTCTTGGGGCCGCGCCTGGGCAAGTACAGTGCTACCGGGGAGCCGCGTGCCATCCCTGGGCACAGCTTACCTCTATCTATGTTGGGGGTGTTCATCTTGTGGGTGGGCTGGATTGGTTTCAATGCCGGATCCACCACAGCAGCGATTCCTGACATGGGCTGGATTGCCTTCAATACCTACTTGGCGGGGTCAGCCGGAGCCATTGGTGCCCTCTGTACCTCCTGGGCCATTTTTACCAAGCCAGATATGACCTTTGCGGCCAACGGAGTGCTGGCGGGCTTGGTGGGCATCACCGCTCCCTGCGCAACGGTTCATCCTGTAGGAGCAATCTTAATTGGCTCCATTGCTGGGGTTTTGGTGGTGATCTCGGTGCTGTTTATCGAAGGCACCTTGAAGGTGGATGACCCGGTGGGGGCGGTATCGGTGCATGGAGTGTGCGGGGCGTGGGGGGTGATTGCCGCCGGGATCCCCTGGTTTGCCCATGCGGAGGCGGGGGTGAGCTGGCAGATTTTGCCAGTGCAGGTGCTGGGGGTGATCGCCCTGGGGGGATGGTCGTTTGTGAGTTGTTTGGTGTTGTTTTTGATTTTGAGGGGTACCATTGGCCTGCGGGTCTCAGCAGAAGAAGAGTTGGCCGGCTTGGATATCGGTGAGCACGGCAATATCGCTTACCCTGACTTTGTCAGTGCCTCAAGTGAATTGGAACGATGATTCCTACCCCAACTGTATAAGCCTGTCCCCATTACCGAGAATGATAAAGTTGTTCTCGACCAGGTCAAAGATACAGCCCTTTAATGCTCCGCAGTCGCGTGTCGCGTAGCATTAGCGTTGCGTAGCAACAATGCCTATGGCAGGCTGCGCTACCCCTAAAGTGAACGTGTAAAGTGAACGTGGGTTTGCGACAACAACAGTTGTGTCCTTACCCTATTTTGAAAGCGCTAGAGTGCTCCGCACCGCTGTCGCGAAGGGGATTCCCCCGTGCTAGGTGACTAGCGGTCACGCTAGCGTGCCCTTGGCGTAAAGGGCTGTACTCAGCCCTCTCCAGATTTTTCAAAGCTTGTTCCGCTTGATGGTTGGGGTTTGGACATGACGGTATCCTCCTGTTTGAGGTGGGCCCTGCTAAGGCATAGTTAAGGTGAACGAACTGCTACCTTGTATCACCTCTTGTTTCTCTGAAAGGGATCCCACCATGAACCCCACGACCCAACATCAGTTGCTGCTCAAAATTGTGGCCGGCTCGGCCTGGGCCGATGGGCACTTGGAACCTCAGGAATCGGCCTATCTTGGATCCCTGCTGCGGCGATATAACCTGGAGCACGATACCGAACTGCGGGAGCTCTTTCAAAAGCCAATCCCCACTGAACAAACGGAACGGTGGATGGCAGATTATTTGACGCAGGCGACTGAAACCGAACGGATGCAGTTGTTGGGGGCGATCGGCAACCTCTTGATCGCGGACGACAATGTCTCACCAGAAGAGCACAGCCTTTTGGACGACTATCACACCCTGATGGCTGGGATCCCGGCACGGCCAGAATCAGCCCCCAGCTTGGTGAGGAGTGTCAGGCAATTTTTCCGCCGGATGGCGAAAGCAGTCTCCAGCTGACAGATAGAGGGTTTGGGCACTGAACCATTTCATTCTGGGTGACACGGAGCCATTCCTGACTCCCAGGACTTGGCGTTCCCAGTTGCCAACACTAAAACATTAAATTTCTCTAAACCGCAGAAAAATCTCCAAAACCGTAAGATACGATACAGACATAGGATAAATCGTTCATCTCTGTGGTTGGTCATTTATCTGGAACTGCACAGAGACGGAAGTAGGGATCCCCCCGAAGGAACGCGCCTCAACCTAGTTCCGCCATGCTTATTTGGCGTAGTGTTTCAACGACATCAGATTCAACCATTCGTTGATGGAGGCGACTCATGAAACTCTCTTTTCGTGGCAACAACTTTGACTACGTCCCCGCGCATGCTCAGCTCAGCGATGAAGAATTGCAGGCTCAATATCGCGGCCAAACCCTGCTGGTACACCACACCAGCAAAAACGCGATGCCTCACCCTAATCAACCTTTGATCTACCGGGGTGTGACCTACTAACTAACTGCTGGCTCAAGTAGGCGATTCTTCAACTTCTGAGGATTCTGTGTGCGTTCTGAGCCAGAGATCCTCAAAGACCAAGCGGCCCCCCATTGGGGTCGTTTTTTGGTTCAATTCCTTCCCTGGATCCTTGCACCCAGATCATTGGGATGGAAAGTGATTGAGATTGGAGTTAATGGCTGGCCATGGCAGCAGTCTCGGAAGTGGCAAAAGAGGTACCACAGCCACAACTGGCGACAGCATTGGGATTCTTGAAGCGAAAGCCCCCCCCCAGCAAATCTTCCGAAAAATCAACGGTGATGCCGCTGATCAAGGTCATGCTCAAGGGATCCACAGCTACCCGGATGCCATCAAAATCAAAAACCTGGTCGTCGGGATTGAACTGCGGCTCAAAATTCATCACGTAAGACAGGCCGGAACAACCGCTGGGCTTCACCCCCAAACGCAGAATCGGCTCGGATCCCTCTTTTTCGTACTTGCTGCGCAGGCGCTTTAATTCTTGGACTGCACTGTTGGTAACGGTGATCATGGCGGGAACGCTCACATCTTATCCTCCATCCTACCAGGGTTTTTTAGCCAGTCGGCAGGAAGTCGCGCGCGCTGCCCGAATCAGGGGAATCCTGCTGTTCAGTGTACCGTTTCAAGACGGACACTGTGACCCCGCCACAACTGGCAATGAAGTACGACTCATTCCCAAGCACGGACTTCCAACAGTGCTCTGCACCGCTACGCGACAGAACTTGTTCATGCGCTCTGCAAACTCAGACCGCAGCCTGCGACCAGATACAGACTTCAAGTTGTTGATGAACTTAGACACCATCTGGTAGGCACAGCATGAGGGTCGGGAGCATGTCACTCGGTTGTCTGTGGGAAAAACGTCTTGAGTCGGAACACAAGAGAGTCTCAGGAAAGTCTTATCTTTAGGCAAAGGTTTGCTTATAGATCAGCTGTAACTGCTCCAGCTCATCTTTGCGGGCGGCCCGGCGCATCAAGCGCATCTGTTCTTCGATTAACTGGCGGGCCTCGTTGCGGCTAATCGGATCAAAGATCAGCTCTTCAGCACCCACGTTCTGGCCGTCTGGGGTGTTCTCAAGGGATCCAAAATAAACCCGAAAAAACAGCCTTTGGGCGTAAAGGGTCGTGAAAAGAGCCTGGTTTTCATTAACCTGACACAGGCTGTAGAGCAGACCAAAGGTGGGGTGATTCAGGTAAGACTCACTCATGCTCAATAGCGTATCACCCTTGGGGGAGAGGGGAGGCTTTCCCCTGGCATCAGAGGGGCGGAGTCTCTGGAATGGCATTACTGTTGTTCTTCAGACTAGGGGATCAGATCATAAGTTCCATCCAACCCGATTTTTCCTCCCGCGACCGGATTTAACAAAGTTTTTAGTCTGGGGTTTATGCTGAGAGAGTGGATCCCTTTGCGGATGTTTTCAACTCATGTCCAGAACCTGTACAATCTATCGCCGTGCGCAATTTGCCGCCAGCCATCGTTATTGGCTACCTGAGCTCTCGGAAGCTGAAAATCTCGCCCGATTTGGCCCAAATGCCTGTTTCCCTGGGCATGGGCACAATTATGTGTTGCAGGTTGGTATGCAGGGGGAGGTGGATGCCTATGGCATGGTTTTGAACCTGTCGGATGTGAAGCAGGTTTTGCAACAACGGGTGATTCAAGATCTCAACTTTGCCTATCTGAATCAGGCTTGGCCGGAGTTTGCTCAAACCCTGCCGACCACTGAGTTTATCGCCTATGCGATTTGGCAGCGTCTGGGGGATGCTTTGCCCTTGACGAGCATTCGTCTGTATGAAAGTCCTGAGCTTTGGGCCGACTATCGAGGAGAAGCCATGCAAGCCTATTTAACCGTAGCCACCCATTTCAGCGCCGCCCATCGATTGGCGTTGGATCACCTCAGCTTTGAGGAAAATAGCCAGATTTACGGGTTGTGTGCCCGCCCCCACGGCCATGGCCACAACTACGGCCTGGAGGTGACCGTCAAGGGATCCATCGACCCTCGTACCGGCATGATCGTGGACTTGGTGGCGTTGCAGCAGGTGATCGACCACTGGGTGGTGAAGCCCTTCGACCACACCTTCTTGAACGAAGACATCGAATACTTTGCCCAGGTGGTGCCCACCGCCGAGAATATCGCCCTGCGCATTCAACAACTGCTCACTTTGCCGGTGCGGGAGCTGGGGGTACAGTTGCATCGGGTGCATTTGCAAGAAAGCCCCAACAACAGTAGCGAGGTGTACGGAGAGTTTCCGCTGGAAGAATTAGAACTGGAAGCAACAGCCTCTGCTCCCGTCAGCGGGACGGAACCCCTAGGGATCCCCGCTGGGGAAGCTGTAGCCCCACCCGCTTATGTTGGATCTCGTTAAGCTCAGTGGCCAAATCCCCGGCCTGACTCAACACCTGCAACAGGAAGCCAAAGCCAGCCAGAAGCGTTTGCAGCAGGCTCTACACATCCTAGAGCAGCTGCAACAGGAACCGCAGGTTTGGCAATCTCGCTATGCCGATTGGGGATCCCATCTTTCGTTTACCTGTGCCAGCCCAGCCGAGCCGCCGCAGACCTGGGGATCCCAAGCCAAAATTGAGCCCCTAAAGGGACGACACACGGTGGTGGCCACGGATGGATCCCAGATTGTGCCCAACCATCACGAGATCGCCTATTGCTCCTTGATCAATGTGGGACGGGTGGTGTTGCACTACGGCACCCAGCAATGGCCGCTGTTGGATAGCCTGCCGGTGTTGCTGTACCGCTCGGCCGAACTGCAACACAACTCCGGTTTGCGGGCAGAAGAGGTTTTGGCGCTGCGGCGTACCCAGGCGGAATGGGAGGAACTGGCCCAGTTGGCTCTTGCTGTCCCCCGTCGCCGTACCACCTTGGCGCTGGTGGATGGATCGTTGATTCCGTGGGGGCTGGAGTCGTTGGCGGCTGAGGAGCAACGGCTGTGGTTGGATCCCCTGTTGGCGGTTCTGGAACGGTTACGAGCGGCCCGGATCCCGTTGGTGGGGTACATCAGCGCCTCCCGCAGCAGCGAGACGGTGAACTATCTGCGCTTGGGGCTGTGTCCGTTCTTAAGCTGTGAATGTCACCGCTATTGCAGCTCAGAGCAGGCTCCGCCTTGCCAGCCGTTTGCGCCGTTGCCGGATCGGATCTTCTGGGGATCCCTACTACAACCGGGAGAGCGCAGCCCGATTTGGCGCAGTGGGGCAAAGGTATTGGCTCCCTTCGGAGAGCACCATATTCACTGTTGTTACCTGAATGTCAGTCAGGGATCCCTGGAGGAGGCAGAGATTGCCCGTGTGGAGTTCCCGGCTTGGGTTGCACAAGATGCCCAGTTGCTACAGCGAGCCTTGGCAGGAGTCTTGAGCCAGGTGCAAAAGGGCTTTGGCTACCCGGTTGCCTTGGCAGAAGCCCATCATTTGGCGGTGGTACGGGGTGGGGATCGGCAGCGGTTCTTTGCCCTGATCGAACAGGAGTTGATCCGCACCGGACTACGCAATGTGGCCGTCTCCCGCAAGGAAGCCCAAAAGCGGGGGGGCATTGCGTGAAGGTTACCCGAAAGCGAAGAGAGTATGAAGGAATGATGC
The DNA here is from genome assembly GCF_022848905.1 of Thermostichus vulcanus str. 'Rupite'. NCBI lineage: Bacteria > Bacillati > Cyanobacteriota > Cyanophyceae > Thermostichales > Thermostichaceae > Thermostichus > Thermostichus vulcanus. Next base: position 34,808 of record NZ_JAFIRA010000005.1, on the reverse strand, counting down.
TTTGGGCCAAGTTTTGCGGATCTAGGTTCCAGTTCAAGACCGACCCAGACACACTGGTAAAACCAGCTCCAACCTTGACCCAGCTTGAGGGGATCCCTGTACAGCGGTTATGGTTGCGAAGTTACCCCCTGCTATTTCTGTCCCGGTATGATGACTCGAACCTCTCTGCGCTCCGTCTCCACCACCCTGACCCCGAACCCCCTTTGGTACAAGGACGCGGTGATTTACGAGGTACCGGTGCGAGCCTTTGCCGATAGCGATGGCGATGGGGTAGGAGACTTTCAGGGGCTGACGGAAAAGCTGGACTACCTGCAGGATCTGGGGGTGACCGCCATCTGGTTGCTGCCTTTTTTCCCATCTCCCTTGCGGGATGATGGCTACGACGTGGCGGATTTCACCAGCGTTAACCCCACCTTTGGCACCCTCGAAGACTTCAAAGCGCTGCTAGACGCCGCCCACCAACGGGGGATCCGTGTCATCATCGAGCTGATCCTCAACCACACTTCTGACCAGCACCCCTGGTTTCAACGGGCCAGACGCTCCGCTCCGGGTACCCCAGAACGGGATTTTTACGTTTGGAGTGATACCCCCGAGAAATACAAAGAAGCGCGCATCATTTTCCAAGATTTTGAAACCTCCAACTGGACCTGGGATCCGGTGGCCAAAGCCTATTACTGGCACCGTTTTTATTCCCACCAGCCGGATTTGAACTACGACAACCCCGCCGTGCAGAAGGCCATCTTTGAGGTGGTGGATTTTTGGATGGATATGGGTGTGGATGGTCTGCGCCTGGATGCAGTGCCCTATCTCTACGAACGGGAAGGCACCAACTGCGAAAACCTCCCCGAAACCCACGCTTTCCTAAAAGCCCTGCGCAAGCACATCGACCACAAGTATCAGGATCGCATGTTACTAGCCGAAGCCAACCAATGGCCGGAAGATGCGGTGGCCTATTTTGGCGAGGGAGATGAATGCCACATGGACTTCCACTTCCCTTTGATGCCGCGCCTGTTTATGGCCATCCAGATGGAAGACCGCTTTCCGATTATTGATATCTTGCAACAGACACCCCCCATTCCCGAGAACTGCCAGTGGGCCATCTTCTTGCGCAACCACGACGAACTCACCCTGGAAATGGTCACCGACGAAGAGCGGGACTATATGTACCAGGTTTACGCCAAAGACCCAAGCGCACGGGTGAACCTGGGCATTCGCCGTCGTTTGTCACCGCTACTGGGCAATAGCCGTCGTCGCATTGAATTGATGAACAGCCTGTTGTTTTCCCTGCCGGGAACCCCCGTTCTCTACTACGGGGACGAAATCGGCATGGGGGACAACATCTACCTCGGGGATCGCAATGGGGTACGCACCCCGATGCAGTGGAGTGCCGACCGCAATGCTGGTTTTTCGCGGGCCAATCCGCAAAAACTCTATTTACCGATTGTGATCGATGCCGAATACCACTACGAAACCGTCAACGTGGAGGCGCAGCGGAACAACCCCTATTCTTTGTGGTGGGCGATGAAACGGCTGATCGCCGTGCGCAAGCGCTTCCAAGCTTTCGGCCAGGGATCCTTCGAGCTGTTGCATCCGGAAAATCGCAAGGTGCTCTGCTTTATGCGGGTGTTTGAAGAGGAGCGCATCCTGGTGGTGGCCAACCTATCTCGCTATGTGCAGTGTGTGGAGCTGGAGCTGGCGGAATGGGAAGGGTTCATTCCGGTGGAGATCTTCGGGCGCACCGAGTTCCCCCCGATTGGGCAGTTGCCCTATTTCCTGACGTTGGGCCCCCATTCGTTCTATTGGTTTTCCATCGAACCGCAACGGCAATCGGAACGGCTTCACCCTAGCCACAGCAAGCCGGAAGAGTTGGAGCGCATCCCCACTCTGAAGGCAAAAAATGGCTCTTGGGAAAGTCTCTTTCAAGGGGAAACCCGGAAGCTGGTGGAAGCAGTGTTGGGCGACTACCTCTATCGCTGTCGTTGGTTTGGTTCCAAAGCCCGACAAATTCAGGCAACCCAAATTGTGGATGCCATTCCCTGCAATCGGGAGGCGGATCCCCCTTTTCGCGGCCAGATTTTGATCCTACAGACGGAGTTCACGGAAGGAGATGCGGAAACCTACCTAATCCCGGTGGGCTATGCCACCCAAGAGGCCGCTTTGCAAATGCGCATGGAGATGCCTCAGGCCATTATTGCGCCGGTACAGGTGCAGGGGGAGCCACCTGGGATCCTCTTCGATGCTTTGGCAGACAAGACCTTTTTGCATATTCCGTTGCAGATCATCGCCCAGCAGGGCCGTCTGCGGCAAAGTTCAGGGGAACTGTTGGCCACTACCCTTTCTCCCTTTGAGTACGATCCTGACCTAGAGCCGCGCGTTCTCAAGGCGGAGCAGAGCAACACCTCGGTGGTTTATGGCAATCACTACATTCTCAAGTTTTACCGCAAGGTTTCGGAAGGAGTGAACCCGGAGCTGGAGATTGGCCGCTACCTCGTCCAACACCATGCCCAAGTGCAGGTGCCACGGGTGCTCGGATCCCTGGAGTATCGCCGCCGCAAGGGATCCCGGAGTTTTGAATCCGCCGACAAGTCGATTACCTTGGCCATTTTGCAGGAGTACATCCCCAATGAGGGGGATGCCTGGCACTACACTCTCGACAGCCTTAGCCAGTACTTCGAGACGGTGTTGATCCATCACCAAGCGGTGGATCCCGTACCCGTACCGCAGGGATCCCTGCTGCAACTGGCCCAATTGCCTTTGCCAGAACTGGCCTATGCCACCATTGGCAGCTACCTGGAGTCGGTGCGGATCTTGGCTAAGCGAACCGCCGAGTTGCACATTGCCCTTGCTGCCGAGACCGAAGACAAAGATTTTGCGCCCGAACCTTTTTCCAGTCTTTATCAGCGCTCTATTTACCAGTCCATGCGCAATTTGGCCGGGCAGGTGTTTCCCCTGCTCCATAAGCAAATGCACAAACTACCAGAGCCGGAAGCCAAATTGGCTCGTGTCGTTAAAGATCAAGAAGACGAGATCATGAGCCGTTTTCGCTTGGTCTTAGAGCAAAAGATCACGGCTCTGCGCACCCGTTGTCATGGGGATTATCACCTCGGCCAAGTACTATTTACCGGTAAGGACTTCGTCATCATCGACTTTGAAGGAGAACCGGCCCGCTCTTTGGGGGAACGGCGGCTGAAACGATTCCCTTTGCGGGATGTGGCGGGGATGCTGCGCTCCTTTCACTATGCGGTGAGTATGGCCTTGCGCCAACAACTGGACAGTGGCTTGATCAACGAGGACAACCGCGCTGCCATGATGCGCTGGGCCCAGTTTTGGCATCGCTGGGTGTGTGCAGGCTTTTTGGCGGAATATTTGCAGGTGGCCTCCCAGTCGGCTTTTTTGCCCCGTAATCTGCAGGAGTTAGAAGTTTTGTTGGATGCCTATTTGTTGGAAAAGGCAATTTATGAATTGGGATATGAATTGAACAACCGCCCCGATTGGGTGGAGATTCCGTTGCGAGGGATCCTGCAATTGCTGGGCATTTCCACTAAGGTCTGAGCTCATGGAGCGGGATCCGAAAAGAATCTCTACTGAGGCACTTTTATGTGTGGGCGATTTAGTTTGGCGGTGGATCCGGAAGTGCTCATGCAGCATTTCGATTTGCATCTGGATGCCCAAGAAGATGCCCAAGAAGCCGGGATCCCGCCACTGGCCCCCCGCTACAACATTGCCCCTTCTCAGCCTGTACTGGCGGTGGTGGCTTTCGAGGCAGGGGGATCCCTTCCCCGCAAAGCAACCCATTTTCGCTGGGGTTTGGTGCCCGCCTGGAGCAAGGTATTTAAGGGGGGATGGATCAATGCCCGCTCTGAAACGGCAGCTGAGAAGCCTTCCTTCAGAACGGCACTTCGGCGACGGCGCTGTTTGATCCCGGCGGATGGCTTTTACGAGTGGACGGGATCCGGCAAAACCAAGCAACCCTACTGGATTCATCTGCAAGAACGGCCTGTGTTTGCCTTTGCAGGCATTTGGGAACGTTGGCAAGGGCCGGAAGGGTCTGTAATTGAGACCTGTGCCATTCTCAACACCACCGCCAATGCGTTGATGCAGGTGCTGCATGAGCGTATGCCCGTAATTTTGCCTCCAGAAGCCTATGATGACTGGCTGGATCCGAACCTTCAGGATCCCAGGCGGGTTGTGTCGTTGTTGCGCCCCTTTCCCCCTGAGGCGATGGTGGCTTATCCGGTCAGTACCCATGTGAATTCCCCCCGTCACGAGGATCCCGCCTGTCGAGAGCCGGTCGGAGAGCCGGTTACAGTTCTGTCGCTAGGGAGCACGGCGGTAGCGCATTCCCGGCAGTTGGATCAGCCAACCCTCTAGCTCCATCATCAGCAAGGTACTGGACAGAGTGGTGATCTCCATCTGGGTGGCCTGGGCTAGAGCATCAATGCCTATGGGTTCGGATCCCAAAACTTGCCAAAGGAGCTGTTGATTCGGATCCGTGGGGCTAGCTTGGGCCTTCCCGGATCCGGTAGATTCAGCGTCTGCTGTTTCCCGAGGGGATCCCTGAACCAACTGCAAATCTGCCAACAAGCTCTCGATCCCCAAAATCATGCCCGCGCCTGTCCGGATCAGGTTGAGGCAGCCGCGGGCCGCCGCTGTATTGATGTTGCCCGGCAGGGCATACACCTCCCGCCCGTAGTTGTTGGCCAAATACGCAGTGATCAGGGCACCAGAGTGATCGGGGGCTTCCATGACCAGCGTGGCACGGCACAAGCCAGCGATGATGCGATTGCGTTGGGGGAAATGTTCTTTGGCAGGGGGCGTACCGGGCGGATATTCACTGAGGATCGCCCCTTGCGTTTGAATGCGCTGGTGCAACGGTCGATGTTGGGCGGGATACACCACATCCACGCCGGTGCCGACCACAGCAAGGGTTTTGCCCCCGGCATCCAAACAGGCTTGGTGAGCCACACCATCGATCCCCGCCGCCAACCCCGATACCACCACACATCCGGCTTCGGCTAGGGCAGCGCCGATCTGCTTTGTCCAATGCCGACCATAGGCGGTGGGGGCACGGGTACCGACGATGGCAATGGCCGGCTGTTCCCAGGTGGGACACTCTCCCAGCACGTAAAGAATCGGCGGCGGATCCGGCAACTGCCACAGCAAGGGCGGATAGTCGGGATCGGCGGGGGTGAGGAAGGGGATCCCTGGCTTGAGGGTTTGCTCCAGGACTTGCTCCGGGATCAGGTGCAGACGGGCGGCTTGGATCGACTGGGCTAGTGTAGGGCCAATTCCCTCTACCTGTTGCAAGGCCAGTTCATCTGCTTCCCAGGCCCGTTGTAAAGAGCCAAAACACTCCCGTAGCCGCTTCAGACGGTGGGGACCAATTCCCTTCACCTGTGCCCACGCCAACCAGTAGGGTCGTTCCTGCGCTGCACGGTTCAGAGAGTCATTCAAGGGATCCATGGGAGCGGGGGGGGGGAGCAGGGCAGATAATCTCGAGGTCCTGAGCAAGGGGATCACAACCGTTGGGACACCTTTTGGGGAGGGTTCGTTCCCATTTACGGTTGGATCCCCATTCGTCTCCCGGTTGCTTTGATGATAGTTCAGACACTCTCTGGGATCAGATCTCCCTCGGTAAGTAGGCCGTTCTCGGGCCAGAAAGATTCTCCTTTACAGCAGAGGCCGGATCCCGACAGCCCCAGCCCTCAGGGATCCAGCGCTTCTGTTCGCCAGTCTTGAATAGGATTCTGCTGAATATCAAAATCGCATCTACCGCAATAATAATTTCGAATAAATACTATACAAGAGTAGTAGCCGAACAGCCAACAGAGAAAACAAATTAAAACCCTGAGACAAACAAAGGATTAACCCCACAAGACAAGAATACACGAAATTTCACAGAGAGATAGGCAAATTCTCGAAAATGGCTAAAATCTTCCTCGCCATCTTTTATTTTTTGGAGTTTTTAATCCGTTGCTTTTCATAAGAAAACCAAAAATTTAGGCTACAAAAGATGGATCCAATTGATGACACAAAACAAAATCAATTTTACATCTCAGCCCTCTGTTCCCCATCTAGGGAACAGGCGATTTTCCAGTCTAGGCAAGGCTTAGGTGTATGATTGTCCCTTTTAAGCCTGTTGCGATTGTCTCTCGTTGTCACCATTAAAGCGCCAGCATTTTTATCTGTAAAGCAATCTTACTTCTGGCTATATCTATCCCAATATGTATTCCCTGCCAATGAAATACGCGATAGAGAATACCTCTTAAGCCATTATGGAAAAAATGTCGCATCTCCCTAGAAAGCTCTTTCTTTTCTTGCCAAGGCTGCTCACGACGGAAAGCTAGGATGGACAAGAATTGTGCCTCTGGGCACTGTATTGAGGACAATTTGTGCGTTCCGCAGAGCCAGAACTAATTCATTGACGGATACGCACAGGTGGTGTTTGATGGAATCCATGGTCACTGCTCTCCACCACTTGTAGGCCCTGCGCCATGTCAGTTCGGCAATCCAGTTCCCCGACCCGCTCACGAGATAAAACCGTGGTTTGCACTGCTTCCCCAGATCCCATGCCCTCCTCCAAAGATGCCGTTTCGATTACCCGTGCCAAACGATCTGCAGAGCAGGCCAGCTCGCCCGAGCGATCTGCCAAGTTGATTCCTCAGGGATCCCTGCAGCTTTACACCCACCCCAGTCGGGGCACCTTTACTCCCGTCATGGCTCAAGCCTTGCGATTGGCAGGTCAGGGAACCCAGGTGCTGATCGTGCAATTTCTCAAGGGTGGAATTAACCAGGGGCCAGAGAATCGTCTTTTGCTGGGTAGCTCATTGGAGTGGGCGCGCTGTCGGCTCCACCGCTGTATTGATACCCCCCAGTTGGATCCCGAGGAACGGGTGGCTCTGGATGAGCTGTGGCACTTTACCCAAGCGGCTGTGGGCAGTGGCCGTTATGACTTGGTGGTGTTGGATGAGCTGAGCTTGGCCATGAAGCTGGGCCTGATCCCGGAGGAGGAGGTGCTGGCTCTGATCGATCAGCGGCCCATTTCCATGGATATGGTGATCACCGGCCCGGAGATGCCCGATTCACTGCTGGAACGGGCAGATTTAATCACCCAGTTACGCCAACGCTTACGTGCCTTAGAGCCGACGTCTTCTGTCAGCCCTTCCTTTTCAGGTTGAGCTGGGACATGGGATCCTCTTGGCTTTGGCGGTTCTCCGGATCCCAATATGGAACAGAGCAGGGATCCCTCACTTAATCACACCATCTGGAGAACCAACAAACTCTTCTGCTGGTGTTGACGGGGATCCCTCGCCTTGTCCACCTCAACCGCACCGATTGGAGGGATCCCATCAACGCTGCACGGGGAACCCTAAGCTGTTGCCCTGTGGGCCGGCTGGGCGTTGGCAAAGCCTGTCGAAGACATACGCGCTCGTGGGGGGGCAACTGATTCCACTGAAATTTCATGATTGAGCAAAGCCAAGCTGAGCTGATCCAACATCTCCAGGTCAATTTCGGAGTAGCGGTGCTGAAACAGGAGATCGTTGATTAAATTTTCCTGGCCCAAACTCAAGAATCGATTGCGGAACACCTGCTCTACGACTTCTTGGATGCTAGAAGCCGTCAAAGAGGCTGTATTAAAAGGAGAAGTAGTCATGGCGTATTCTAGCGTGGGTTTAGGTAACGTTGTTCAATTTGCTGCATGGATAAACGAGAAACCCCAGACTGACGCTGGTCAGGAGAAGAGGCGTCGTTCTGCCACTTGAGGGAAATCCCCAAGAGCTCTCCCAACGGCAGGTTCTCACTCAACAGGGCTGCCAAGCGGTAGGCGCGGTAATCCAGGGTTGGATCGACGGTAGTTATCATCCGTATTTCCTCGGGACTTCTCTTGTTCATGCCCCTATCTTAGGCATCGACTGGGGAAAAACCAGGGAAAAACCGAGAATATACGTAAGTCATTTGCACTCTTTGCCTACGCAATTTGGCGGATGCGAGCCGCAATCCTCACAGTTCTTAAGACCTGCTTTAGGATCGGTAACGGGGGAGAAGTGAATCTGGGCAATCTCAGGTCAATCTCAGTTAGGGATCCCAGCCCACCAAGGCAGCGATTTCCGAAGCTAAGGTGGCGGCATTAAAGGGTTTGCTGATGATCCCATTCGCTCCCAAATGTGCAAAGGAGCTATCCTGAGCATTCTTAACCTTGGCCGAGAGGAAAATGACCGGGATCCCTTGGGTTTCCGGCAAGGCTCGCAGACGGGCTAAAGTGGTTGGGCCGTCCATGTCTGGCATCATCACATCCAGCAGGATTGCTTCCGGTTGCTCTTGGGCTGCTTTCTGGATCCCTTCTGGGCCGGATCCCGCTGTTAAGACCTGCCAGCCGGCCAAGTTTTCTAGGATCAGCTGGGTCATCTCCCAGATATCGGGTTCGTCATCAATAATCAAGAGGCGATGGGTCATGAGGCTTTGGCTAGCAGTTGGTGTACCCGTTCTTGGAACTCCGCTGGACTGATGCGTCCCTTGGTGAAGACCTGGGTGAACTGGGATTGTAGGCGGACACGCTCCCGATATTCCACATCGCGGGCGGTATAGATCAGGATGGGAATCGGTTTGGCAGGAGGATTTTTATCCAACCAATCCAGGAGGGCAAATCCCTCATCTCCAGCCAGTTCCAAATCCAGAATAATCAGATCCGGCCGAGAGGTTTGGCAATGGCGAATCGCATTGCGGGCAGAAGCAACCGCCACGAACTCGGTATCCTCCCGCTCCAACAGCAAACTCAGGATGTAGCAGAGATTGGCATCATCCTCAACGAGCAAAACCTGCTGTGACATGACCCGCCCCAACAAGAACTGTAAATCTTAGGAATCTTTTCTAGCTAACTCAGATTAGCGAGGGAGTGGGGTAAGACCGGGGAAAAGTTATTAGTCGGTGCTTTCGTTGCTCACAAAGGCGGCTGCATTTGGTTCGGCTGATTCCAATGCGTGTTTCAGGGTATGCCAGGCCAGGTTGGCACACTTAATTCGAACCGGAAACTGGGCTACCCCTTTCATGGCATTCAGGGCCCGTTGTTCTCGGGGAAACTCTTCCCCCCCCCGCATCATGGCTTGAAATCGCTCGATTAACTGCATCGCCTCCGGTATGGTTCGCCCTCGTAGAGCATCCGCCATCAAATCTGCTGAAGCAAGAGCTATGGCACAGCCTTCCCCCTCAAATTTCACATCTGCAATTCGCTCTTGGGCCGGATCCAGTTGCAGGGTGAGATCGATAGTATCGCCGCAGGAGGGATTGTGCCCCCGTTGGTAACGATGAACGGGATCCACTTTGCCACGGTTGTGGGGCTTTTTGTATCGCTCCAGAATGACTTGCTGATAGAGTCCGCGCAGGTTATCTAGAGGCATTCGTACTCCTGGCTGGCTGCTGCTCTCGCAAAGGGAAAGGGAGGCTGATGGGTAGGGATTCTTGATGCTGATCCTGGATATTGATCTGATCTTAACCCCGTTCTTGGCGGAGCTTGGGCTAGTGCTCGAAGAGAAGGTACTAGTAGAAAAACTCCCGCCAGCGCACGGGCTTGAGGTTGCGCATGTAGAGCCAGTCAAACAGGTTTTTCAGAACGGTGGCCCAGTACCCCCGCCAGATGAACCACCCCTTTTTGGCAACAGCAATGCGATTGCCCACGGTCACACAGACAAAAGCGGTGGCTTGCGGACGGTAGGGAATGAGGGGTTGGCCCCGAATCAGCCGCAGCAGGTTCTGGGCGGCAATCGGCCCTTGGCGCACCGCATACACCCCTATCTTGGGCAAGCGTCGAGTTTGGGATCCCCAGGCAAAATCGGCACAGTCCCCCATGGCCAAGATCCGTTCTGAGCCTTTTACCCGCAAACATTCATCCACGATCAGGGATCCCTCTGGCCCCACCGGCAATCCACATTCCGACAGCCACTGCGGCACTTGTAATCCCCCGGCCCACAGGCGAGTTTGCGCCAACAGTTCACGGCCATCCTCTAACCACACCTGCTCCGGCCCAAAGGCTTTCACCTGGCATTCCGCCCAGATTTCCACCCCCAAACGGCGGATCCCGGTTTCGATGCAGCGACTGAAGCGGTTGTTTTGACCCTCTTTTTCAACCGCAATGCCGGTGGCAAGATATCGGTTGCGGTTGATCAACACCCATCTGGCCTGAGTGAGCGGGATCCCGGTTGTGGCGCTCATCTCTTGGCAGAGATCGTACAGTTCTCCCATCAGCTCGGTACCGGTGCAGCCTCCCCCCGCAACAACAAATGTGAGCAACCCCGGCGTCGGATCCCCCTGTGCTGCCCGGCGCCAACAGTCCCGGATCCAGGTTTGAGCTGCCAGCAGTTGTTCGGCAGGACGAATGGTAAAAGCGTGGTGGATCCCCGCGATTGTGCGCAGCTCCCGGCCCACATTCACCAGGAGGTAGTCATAGGCAAGCCTTCGTCGGCCCAGTTCCGTTTGAACCGTGAGGGTTTGCACCTCGGGCTGGATCTGGGTCACCCGCCCCTGAACATACTCTGCCCCATTGGTGTGAATATGCTCCAACAGCGGGATCCGCACCAAGTCCAGAGAGAACCGGCCACTCAAAAGCCGCGTGGACATGCCGGAATTGACAATATAAGGGTAGGGATTGATGGCAATCACCCGTGCTTGACCTTTGAGGGCCCGCAAAGCATCGATGGCCCCGTAACCACATCCGGCCAAGATCACCGTGGGCAGGGATCCCGTCATTTTTCTAGGGGGTAGTCTTGGGGGTCGCTGGCGGCCCATTCGTAGATGGATCCCGGATAATTCTTCGCCCGCAAGCCCAAGTTCGCCAAAACGGTGGTCAACCAAGCCGAGCGGATCCCGGCTGTGCAGTAGGAGATGATCTCGGCCTCTGGATTAACCCCTGCCTTTTGCAAGCGGGCGCGAATTTCCTCAGGTGGCAAGAGGGATCCCTGGGCATCCATCAGCTCTTTGTAATGAAGGTGAACCGCACCGGGAATATGCCCGCCGCGCGCTTCTCCATAGGGAGTAGCCCCCTCATATTCTTTGGCTTCACGGCTATCAATGATCACCACGCTATCGGATCCGAGGCTGGCCTGTAGGGTATCGCGATCAATGGTCCAGAGGTCAGTGCGTTGTACCTCAAAGTCACCCCGTTGTGGCGCGGTCAAGGTTGTCGTGGTCGGGATCCCTAACGTCACCAAGGCCCCATAGCCCCCATCCACCATCACCGCCTGGGAATGACCGAGGCTGCGCAACATCCAAACAATCCGCCCATCTTCTCCCCAACCTTGAACCGAGTCCCCCACCACCACTACTGGGCGATTCTGAAACACCCCCAGTGCCTGCAATTTCTCCGTCAGAAGGGCATCATCTGTCAAAAGTTTGCCGTTGTGGGGCGCTTCCTGTTGCGAGAATTCCCTCCAAGGGGCAAGAACGGATCCCTTGAGGAACCCCTGTGGGTGCAACTCCGCGTCTCGGGCATCGAGGAGGGTCGCTCCCTGCTGGATCAGTTCGCTGGCGGTTTCGGGACTAACCACCCATTCCTGAAGTTGCGCCATAGATTCAGCCTGAGCAGCAGCAGAAAACCAACCAGGAACGGGAACAGAAAAGATCCGCACCCAGGTATCCCCTGCCCACATCAATCCAAGGATCCCTGAGGTGAGCAGCAAGCGGGATAGGGTGCGCATCATCGTGTGACTTCTGGGGAAAAGCGAAAGGGCTGTAGGTTTATTAAATTTATCTTACACTTGCTTATTTCACCACTTTACCGGCTTGCCAAGTGTTTTTACACCAACTTTCGTCAAGCTTGCTCAGCCGCAATTTCATCCTGTTGTGCTTGCTCCAGAAATAGATAGAGATAGGCTTTCTCAATCCAAGGAAAGGTGGAACTGCGCTCACATTCCTGATAGGCTCCACACTGTCATTGAAAGATTGAATTGAAAGATTTGCCAATTCTGGCCATTGTATCGCCAAAATTTCTGAAGCGGATTTGCTGGCTTGGTTTCAGAATCCAACTTACAGCCTTTTAATGCTCCGCAGTCGCGTGTCACGTAGCATTAGCGTTGCGTGTAGCAACAATACCTACGGCAGGCTGCGCCATCCCATCAAGTGAACGTGGGTTTGCGACAACAACTGTTGTGTCCTTACCCTATTTTGAAAGCGCTAGAGTGCTCCGCACCGCTGTCGCGAAGGGGATTCCCCCGTGCTAGGTGACTAACGGTCGCGCTAGCGTGCCCTTGGCGCAAAGGGCTGTAATGCTCATCAGGTAGGTGATGGCGCGGTTTTGTTGCTCCGACACCTCAGGTAGTACGGATCCCTGGATCCCAGTTACCGTTGAGTCCTCTGCTTGTCCTTGATTCATGGCCTACGACAACGTCTGTAAATATCTGGTGGAGCTTTTCCCTGAACAATTTGCTCAGTGGCTGCTCGGATCCCCTCTTTCTCTGACGCAATTGGATCCAACTGAATTGTCAGCAGAGCCTATTCGAGCGGATTCGGTGATACTGCTCAGTGACTTTGACCAGATTCTTCATCTGGAGTTTCAGACAGATCCAGATCCTCAATTGCCCTTTCGAATGGCAGATTATCGTCTGCGTCTTTATCGCAAATATCCACAGCGGCGGGTGCAACAGCTTGTGGTTTATTTGCGCCGCAGCGGATCCTCATGGGTATTTGAGACAGAGTTTCGTGCTGATGAGCTAAGGCACCGATTTGGGGTGCTGCGATTGTGGGAACAGGATCCCGCTTCATTGCTGGCTCTACCCGGACTTTTGCCATTTGTCCTGTTGACCCAAATGGATCAAGCTCCAGAGATCATGCTCAGACAGGTGGCTGGGCAACTTCAGCAGATAGAGGATCCCCGGATCAAGGGAGATCTGAAAGCGTCAACAGCAGTCTTGGCGGGGCTAGTATTGGACAAAGAGGTCATCAGGCAAATCCTAGAGGAGATCGATATGCGGGAATCAGTGATCTATCAAGAGTGGCGAGCCGAAGCTCTCAAAGAAGGGCGCCAGGAAGGATTGCAACAGGGATTGCAACAGGGATTGCAACAGGGAGAACTTCAACTAACCCTGCGTCAGCTGGAACGTAAGTTCGGATCCCTATCTTCTGAGCTGGAGGCTCGGATCCGCGCCTTGCCGCTGGATCAGCTGGAAAACTTGGCCGTGGCTCTGCTGGACTTTACTTCTGAAGCGGATTTGCTGGCTTGGTTTCAGAATCCGACTTAATCTTTGCTCATCAGGTAAGTGATGGCGCGGTTCTGTTGCTCCGATATTTGCCGCAGTTCAGCAATGCTGGCTTGCAACTCAGCAATGCTGGTTCGCAGCTCGACAATGCTGGTTCGCAGCTCGGCAATGCTAGCCCGCAGCTCAGCAATATCACGGGTATTTTGCCGGGTTTCTTGGGTGAGGGTTTCCAAAATGCTGTAGAGGTGCACCCGATCCTCTGCTAGGGTTTGCACAGTTTGATAGAGAGTGCCAATCGCACGGCGTGTTTCTTCTCGATCCTCTGCTAGGGTTTGCACAGTTTGATAGAGAGTGCCAATCGCACGGCGTGTTTCTTCTCGATCCTCCGTTAGAGCTTGAATGGCACGGGTATTAGCGGCAGTCTGCTCGGCCACAGTCATCAAAATGGCCTCGATGCGATCCAGACGGTCTGACATGTGTTGCTCTCAACAGCTTGGGATCCCATTCTAGTCAGGCCACAGCCAGATCCTTTTCCGCGAGAGTTCTTGAATGCTTTCTTCACTAGGATGACCTGTTTGATTCGATTTCCTAACCCTTCTGTGACAAGGAGCGGGGGAATATCAATGGCTGGCCAGGGGCAAAAGGGAACATCAGGGTGGATCCCTTCTCGCAATCATCGACTGTCCCCATCTGCAATGACTGTAATACGCTCGGCAGTAATTGCTGCCGGGATCCGTCCTTCTACGTCAGCGACAATAGCAAACCGAACGGTGCCTTCCATCTCCACGGGATCCCCAGGTTGTAAATCTAACCAACTGGCAGGGCGGCCAAGGCGTGTAACTTGGGCATTCTCTGCAGGAACCACTGAAATCCAGGTGCCTGCATAGCGCTCTAAACTTGGGCTGACCTCTTCTAAGTTGACCCCAATCCACCCTTCAGTTCGGTTGAGGAGTCGCACAGTTCCAGTTAGCTGGAAAGGCTGCCCTTCTTCTGCTAGTTCTATAGGCTCATTCAGAACCTCTGTATTCAGGGGCCGCAAGCGAGCCAACTCCACCCGCCACCCCTCAGGTCTGCGATAAAGGGTGACATCCATTGCCGAGCGCAAACGCCCATCCTCTAAAGGCTCATAAAAAGCCAACTGAGATCTCAACGGGCGAAAGCGGGGATCCTCCCGATCCGGCTCCGTTAAAAAAGTCTGTAACTCTTCCACCGTGAATTGGAAGCCAAAGGTTGGCACAACTGCTTCGGGAGTCAAAACCGAATCCACCCGGTATACAGCCGTATTACCCACCTCTTGAATCTGGGTAAGGGTGGCATTTTCCGCCGAAGGCCAGGATTGATCCAACGCACCCGGAGGGATCCCTCGCAACAGCCGTGGGGTGAGCAATGCCTCAGCAGTGGCAAAGTCCCGCGCATTGGCAGCCTCCACAAATGCTTGCAAAGTCTGCTCAGCTGTTTTGACCTGCCAGCAGCCGCTCAGAGGCAGTAGAGCCAAAACCAGAAAAAACCACGGTCTCACGTCAACACCATCCCGGAAACAATGACAGCGCCTAAGCTCCCAACCACCCATGCACTATGGGTTTTCTGAAGGTTCCTCAGCTTCGGTTGAGGAGGAATCAGCGGCTCCTGGGTTCTGTAATTCGGATCCCTGGGGGGCTAGCTGAAGTTGAGGGGTTGTGTCCGGCCTAGAAGCCTCCCCTTCTGGGGCATCCGGTTGCCAAACCTCGATCCGCCAGCCTGCCTCCTGCCGGTAAAGAGTGATCTTGACGCGAGAGATAACGGTGTCTCCCTCCAGGCGCATCCCAACCAACTGTGAGGCCAACTGTTGGTAGTTCGGATCCGCAAAATCCGGCTCGGTTAAGTAGCTGCGCAGGGTTAGGGGATCTAGCCCCAGGCGCTGCCCTGCATCTTCCAGCGAACTTGTCCCTTCCACCCAGACGTAGGCGGTGTTGCCAGTCACCTCTTGGTTGCGTATCTGTGGATTCTCCCCGACCAAGCCCCAGATTGAGGGTAGAGAGCCGGGCCGTAGGGCATTACTGAAGCGCTCGGTCAGGTAGCTATCCGCAGTACCCCAGTCCCCCTTGTCGGTAGCCGCAATAAAGGTATTCACAACTTCGTCAGGGGCTTGCACGGGTGCTGCCTGGGTACAGGCGATCCCTCCCCACAGGGCGACGACGGTAATCCAGACAGGGAAACGGCGCAACATGAACACCCCTTAAAACTCAATCCACTGCTTCCTAACTTATCAAACTTTTCTAGCCCCTCAAGGCAAATTCCGAACCAGCTAGGAACAGGCATGGGGAAGAGAACAAGTAGATGAGATGCTATTATAGTCCAGCGACTTCAGTGAGTAGGTGTAACTTATGGGGATGTGTACTACTCCCGATGAATATAATGAGCTGGGATTGTCACATCACCTGCGGGCCCTACAAGCTCAAACATCTCGGGAACGCCGCGCGGCCTGGGCTCTAGCTCTTGCTTCTTGGCGTCAAGGGCTGGATCTTGATCCGACTCATCTTCCTTGCCAACTAAATCGTCTTCATGCATTACTTGCTCTAGGAAGCTTTCATACCGTTATTCAAGAAGGGAAAGATCTTCTCTCTAAATTGCTAACTGAACGCTACCTCGAGGATCCCACTCTGGGATTATCTGGCTTGGAAACCAAGCTAGTCTGGGATCCCACAAAACTGGCTGATACTACAGCAAGCCATAGCGCGGGCGGAAAACCATCAGGGCGAATCAAAAAAACAGTTGCCAAATCACAACTGGATCTCAGAGAGCGGTATCTACATGCTTTAGCCCGCTGGTTAGCTCACCACAGTGGAGTTGCTTATCGGCCTGAAGCTTTGCCCTACTGGCGGCTGGCAGCAGCGATTGATCCTGAGGATCTAGAGGCGCAAATGGTTGTAGCCATGAATGCAGTTGCTCAAGCACAACCAGAGGGCCCTTTCCTACTGCAAAGAATTGCCAGTCGTTACCCGAACCAGAGAGAGAGAGCCATTCAAGCTCTCAAGCTTGCCCTTAATCACTACGTTCAGCAGGAGCAATCCCCCATAGTAGAACCCGATTCAGAGGCAGAAGCAACACCTCAAGAAGAAGGCAAGGGTTCTAGCTCGAAAGAAAAACTTGAAATATGGATCCAGTATGAAGGATACAAGTTCAACCTAGAACCTAATCTGAGAAGCATTGTAACTTTTGTCCTCCTGACTCAAGATCGCTGGTTTGAAAGTGAAATTGAGCTGTGCAGGCAAATACTCAAGCCTGGCATGAATGCTATTGATGTAGGCGCCAATGTTGGTGTCTATACATTTTTGTTTGCTCGTTGTGTGGGTAAGTCCGGAAAAGTCTACGCCATCGAACCAACACCGGGATGTCTGGAATGTTTGCGGGCTACAACCACTCAAAATAAACTGGACAAGTCCGTACAGGTTATCGAGGCAGCCGTAGGAGAAGAACCCGGCGAAGTTTACCTTGTCGAGGAAGGCGCAAGTGTCTTCAATCGCATCGTTACCGATCCGATGTCGGTAGTGGAAGAAACAAAACCTGTTCAGCAGATCACCCTTGATGAACTGTGGATCTCAGAGGGGAATCCAACCATTGACCTCCTCAAGGTTGATGCAGAAGGGGCAGAGGTTCCTGTCTTGAAGGGCGGGAGAAAAATGATCGAGGCATGTACCCCGGTAATCATGTTTGAGAATCAGCATGCTGGTCAAACAACCGGACTTGAGTCGGCTAGAGTTCTTGCTGAGTTTGGCTACCTCATTTATGTGTATAATCCCCTTCTCAAAGATCTCAGCCCAATTCAGGCTTCTGTTCAGCCTCCTAGTACGTTAAACTTAACCGCTGTACATCCAAATCGATTTCCACTTCTGAGCGAAGCCGGTTTAATCTGAATTATCTGCTGGAGCAAAGTAATGCCTTTCCCAATCAGTGAGATCCTTGGTAAGGATATGCCCTTCATCAAAATTGTGGATGTAGGGGCTATGTTCTTAGGTGGAGATAACTTCGATAAACTCGTTCAGGAGGGACATGCCCAGGTTATTGGATTTGAACCACAAAAAGAGGAATGTGAAAAGTTGAATGCTAGGGCGCTAACTGAAGCTCCAAGTGCAGATAAAGTTAAGCGAACTTATCTCCCCTACTACATTGGTGATGGCTCTCGACGGAAGTTTTACTTGACCAACGTCGGGTACACCTCCTCTCTCTATAAGCCAGACGAGGAAGTATTAAAACACTTTGAGGGATTGTCAGATGTCTGCCAGGTCATACGAACCGAAGAGGTACAAACAACTCGCTTGGACGATATTCCTGAATTAGGGGAAGTTGATTTCCTCAAAATTGATGTTCAAGGTGCTGAACTAGATGTTATTCGAGGCGCAAGCAAAACCCTAAAAAATATTACGGTTATCCAAACAGAGGTCGAATATATTCCAATCTATAAAAATCAAGCTCTTTTTAGTGATGTAGATGTTGCCCTTCGAGAACATGGCTTCTGGTTACATGGCATGACCGGAAACTCTGGGGCTTGCCTCAAGCCCTTTTCTGCCCGTTCCTATCGCCCCTATACCCAAGTTCTCTGGTGCGATTACGTCTATGCTAAGAACTTTATGCAGTTGGAGAGTTTGACACCGCGCCAACGTCTGGTAATGGCTGTCATCCTACACGAAATCTTCCTGTCGTATGATCTCACTGCATTCATTCTCAACGTTCACGATCAGCTCATGCAAACGCGATTCAAAGACTTTTACCTGGCAAAAATGTTTGCAGCCCTGCAAGGTTCATAACGGGAGATCTGTATGATTGTGATCGATGGTGTGATCTGGCAGTCTGAAGGATACTTTCGTTCCAATAGAATTGATCAGTCCCACATGTGGCTGAGTTTGTTTGCAGAGTGGGTTGCAGATAAGAAAGCAACTCAGTTTGTTGTTCTAACTCGTGGACAAACCTGGATGCCCCCAGGGACTTTTTTTTCTGAGAT
Organism: Thermostichus vulcanus str. 'Rupite'; assembly: GCF_022848905.1. Lineage (NCBI taxonomy): Bacteria > Bacillati > Cyanobacteriota > Cyanophyceae > Thermostichales > Thermostichaceae > Thermostichus > Thermostichus vulcanus. The sequence continues at coordinate 16,646 of NZ_JAFIRA010000005.1, read as the reverse complement.
ACCCCATTTTTCCTTCGAAGATGCTGAAGATGATCGAGCGGGCTTACAGTCTGCCTGCGACCAACTAGATGCAAGTTTGTTCATCTCAACCGGATATACAACAACGCTAACAACCCCTTCTATTTCATGCATATACGACTTGGAAGCAGAAACTGGCAGCCAGTTTCAATCTGAATATATAGAGAAGAAAAACTCTATCTTGAGTGCCTCACACTACATCTGCTTTTCAGATGATGTTTTATCTGGCTTTCAGACATACTATCCAGGGATCCGTCCAGAACAAATCTCACTTGTTTATCCTGCCATTGGGGGCTGGGCTAAGCCTGCTACCCCTGATGCGATGGCAGAGTTTCGCCGCAAATTTAAATTAACCCGTCCCTTTTTCTTGGCCGTCCTACCCGAACAGCTGACGGACTATCGTGGGATTCAATCCCTTAGCCAAGCCTGGGAACTCCTGCAAGGGCAGAAACTTTCTCGCACAGAGCTGGTCTTTGCTTTTCCCAGCCATATTCCAGTGGATCCTGCTAAGGCTCAACTGCCGCAGGGCAATGGCATCCATTACCTCAGCCTTAACAATCCAGAGTTAGCCTGTGCCTATTCCTCTTCTCTAGCGCTGATCTCCCATTCAACCTTCCGAGCCGACAGCCCTCTTGAGGCCATGGCCTGTGGTTGTCCTGTCATCAGCTATCAGGATGAGCGTTCAGGTGCATCTGGCTTAGAGTCTCTTAAATCCACCCAAACTGCAGAACAGCTCTCTGCCTCCCTGCTGTGTCAAGGATCTGTTCAGCAACTGGCAGAGGCCTTACAACGTATTCAGAACTATCAGGTGAGATCCCCCTTGATTGCAAAAGGGTTAGAGCGGGCCAAGGATTTAAGCTGGTCAGCTGTTGCCAAAAAGTTTTGGAACCTCTTTGAGCAGTTGGCTCCAGAGATGAAGCAAAATCACAAAGAGCGGCAATCTTAGATCAACCTTTCAGATTACGCCCAATTCTACTGACCGCTAACCACAAGGGCTTTCCACATTTGCCGATAGGCCCGTTCCAGAGCACGTGCGTGAGCCTGTGGATCCCGTAGCGGCGATGCCTCCATCATGGAGCGCAAATTGTGCCGCAGGTCTCGCAACCGAGGGAGATCTTCCGCCAGACGCACAGCTATTTCTACATATTCTTCACGAGTTTGCCCAATCAGCTCCGGAAGCCCGACATTGGTGAGGATAGAAACACCCACTCGGCACACATGGGCGTTCCCAGCCAGAACAACCACCGGTACCCCTCCCCACAAGGTTTCACAGGTAGTCGTAGTGCCGTTGTAGGGGAACGGATCTAAGCCAATATCAACTTCGCTATAAACCTGGAAATGTTCGAGAAACCCTTGCCGATCACCTACCAAATGCACCCGTTCCCGCTCAACTCCGCAGCGCTCGAAACGTTCCCAGAAAATCTCACACACACTGCGGTCGGTGTAGCGCATATTTTTCAGCAACAGCCGAGCGGTGGGCAACCGCTTCAAAATTTCCGCCCATACCTCCACCACATTGGGGGTAATTTTAGTGGCATTGTTGCAGCAGCCAAAGGTAATGTAGCCTGTTGCCAAAGCAGGCAGTTCCGATACTGGCGGAAAAGCATCAATGGGGTTGTAGCATAAGAAGCTCTTGGGCAGCCGAATTAACTTTTCCGTGTGATATCTCTCGGTCATACCGGGCGGATCTGCATAAGCATCCGTAATTCGATAATCCACCAGACTCAAACCCGTTGTGTCTGGATATCCCAGATAAGTCGCTTGAATAGGAGCCGGTTTTAAGGCCAGCACATTGAGTCGGTTGTAACCTGTATGTCCCGCCAAGTCTACCAAAATATCGATCTTGTCTTCATGAATTAAAGTCGCCACCTCGAAATCTGAGGATGTTTTAGAAATATCATGCCAAACATCCGCTTTTTCCCTCATCCGTTCTGTTACGGCATCAGAAGTTGGCCCATTCGAATAACAGTGAATCTTAAATTGCTCGTGATCATGATGGTTATAGACATGCTCGAAAAATAAGCTAACCGAGTGCAATTTGAAGTCACCTGAGATATAGCCGATGTTCAACGGGCGCTTCATATCTCGATCCCGATGATAGGGTCGGCGGTACTGAGCTACCGAAGCTTGATAGGCATCGCCCCATTTTTTATGCTCCCGGTAAGTTTCATCGGGGTCAAAATCAGGAGCATAGTGTAAGCCCATCAGGATGTTGCCGTGGAAAGCAATCACCCCCGGAGCCAGCTTGGCCGATTTGCGATAGGCTTTGATGGCTTCATCATGCCGACATTGTTGTAGGAGCGTACCTGCCAGCCCAGCGTAAGTAGAAGGATCCTCCGGGTTAATCTCTAAAGCTCGCTCAAAAGACTCCACAGACTCTGCCAAACGGTTCAAATCTTTGTAGGCAGAACCCAGTGCCCGATGAGCATCCAAAAAGTCTGGCTTAAGGCGAATGGCTTCCTGTAAAACAGGCACAGCCTCAGCATGCCGCCTTTGGTTTTGTAGCATTAACCCCAGATTGCTGTAGGCTTCCCCCAGCTCCGGATCATGGACCAAAGCTTGGCGGTATTGAATCTCCTCCTTCTCCGGTTCATTCAAGTGACGATAGGCGATGCCCATATTGTTGTAAGCTAGGGCAAAGTCCGGCTTGTGCTCCAGAGCAGCCTCAAATAAGGAAATTGCCGCCTTAAACTGCATTTGGTCTAACAACAAACAGCCTGACTCAAAGTAGGCTTCTGCATAATCTGGCCGCCAGCCCAAGGCACGGGTCAGGTGAGACATGCTATCCAACATGCCAGTCGGAAAGGTTTTCCGGAACTCGCGGTCGGACAAGAACCCAGCCAAACCCCGATAGGCCTCGGCGTAGCTTGGTTGTAAACCAATCGCCACATGGTAATAATCAAGTGCTCGTTCCGGTTCCTTCAGCTTGCGAAAGGCTGTAGCCAGGTTAAAGTAAGTCCGCGGGCGATCTGGTTGGAGAGCTAAAGCCGCTTGATAAGCTTCTATCGCTGCGGTCGGTTCTTCTTGATCCAGTAGGGCCGTACCCAGGTTTAGGTGAGCTTCCACCAGAAACGGATCCAGTGTTAGCGCCTTTCGAAAGGCAACAACTGCCTCTTCTAGGTTCCCCTGCTGTGCCAGGGTCAACCCCAAGCCGTTGTACAAGGCTGCCTGTTCAGGGTTTTGTTGAATTAACTGCTGATACAGGGCAATCGCTGATTCAAACTGCTCTGAATCCCGGTATAGATCCGCCAACTGTCGAGCCCGATCGGGTGTGAATTCAGCTTGCAAAGCCAATTCCAGGTGTTCAATAGCCGTCGAGAACCATCCCCTCTGTCGATAAATATGAGCTAGATCGGTCAAGATATGTGGATCCTGTGGCTGAAGGGCCAGCGCCTGCTGATAGTAGTGCTCGGCTTGGTCGTACTGGCCCAGTTGAAAATGACAAAGGCCAAGGTTAAATAGAGCCTGCAAATGGTCAGGTTGGAGGGCAGCCGCGTGCGTGTACTGGCTAATGGCCTCTTCTAACTTGCCCAGGGCCTGGAATACTGCCCCAAGGTTGCTGTGAAAAGCAGCCTGTTTAGGGTTGATCTGGATGGCTTGAGAAATTAAAGCCACCGCCTCCTCAAGATGACCCGTTTGATAGTAAAGAATGCCCAGAAGGTGCAGTACATCCGGTTGGTCGGGCTTTAGGCTGAGCACCTGACGATAGGCCGCCTCTGCCTGCTGCAGTTCTCCAGACTGATGCCACTGGGTTGCCGCTTGAAAGGTTGCCGCAAAGGTATCGGGTGTCACTTGAGCTGGATCCTTGAACTTCACAGGCTCTAATTATATTATCTGGCTAGGTGAATGGGCCTAAGTTAAAGTGATCCTGAGGTGAATCAGGATACGGGCTACAACACTGGTATTAAAAAAAAAGCGGGCCTGAGGTTTCAGCACCCGCTTCACTGTTGGCCTAGAAAACTAGCTCATCAGAGCAACCCTCTACCGAGGGATGGTGAAGGTCACATCCAAGCGGGGCCCACGAGCCGTGGTGATCGGGGCAGTACCCGTGCCAGGGTCCTTATCAAACTCAGCCCGGCACACACCGTTGCTACCTTGGCTGACCTCGAAGTTGGCTCCACCCGCATTGGCTACCACACTGCTGGCACTGGCCGTACCCAAGCTCACCGTCGAGAACAGATCAATCGTGGCAGCCAAATTACCCAAGAAGATGGGATTAAACTGCCCAAAGGCATTGACCTGACTCTGCGAAGTTGCTCCCGTTACAACTACAGGTTGGGTAGTGACGCTAATCGAGTTCCCTGGGAACAGAATAGCTAGTGCGGCAGGCGGAACAGCATTGCTAGCCGAGAAGGTGACAATGGAACTCGAAGGATTGATGGTTCCCACAAACGTAGAACCACTGACAACTACAGTGACCGTGTTCGGGTTAACCTGCAATCCAAAAGTCGCGTTAACCGTAGCGGCATTTGTTATAACCTCACCACCATTATCCCGAGTGATCAACGTCTGGGCGAAGGTGGCATTGCCCACGGCTTCAAACTGCACATTCTGAGTCGGCAGGTTAAAGCTGAAAGACTGACTAATCGTGCCCACACTCAGCAGCGAAGGCGTGGCTTGGTTGTTGAACACCTCACGGGCACACTGCAGACGAATCTGGTAGAACCGGCTACCCGAAACAGAACGCTGCACACCCGGTGCCACATCAGCCACCCGCGGCCCTGCCGATATATCCCCACCCAGTACATTGCCATTGATGCTCAAAGCAATGAAACTCGGAGTCGAGGCAGGAGCAAAGAAATCGCTAGAAACCACATTGTTGGGTGCACCCAAGGTCACTTCCTGGAACACCACGTTGTTCGCAGGAATGTTGTGCGGAGTCGGATCCAAGAAGAAAAAGCCCAGACCCGTATCCCCAAACCCAGGCAGAGAAACACTGTCATTCGACGGTAGCTGCACCAAGGTCAACCGCGCACTCTGCACCACCGCGTTGGCAGGAATCGAAGACGGAATCGGGAAGGACAACAGCGCACGATAGTCGGTGCGCACACCCACCGGCACATTCTCAGCTGGGCTAGTCCGGCGAATACCGTAACCCACCGGAATCACCACCGGGTTAGAGAAGATCTGACCATTCGGGGTCACTGCAGCAAACTGACTGGCCAAGAAGCTAATCGGGCCAGGCCCAACCGCAGTCGCGCCAGTGGTGAAGGTGAAAGTCTGTGGACTGGGGAACAAAGGCCGTCCATCCGCAAACAGATCTGGCACATTAGAAATGGTCAGAGTGTAGGTCTGATCATTCACCAACGGCGAGTTGGGAGTGCAGACAACTTCTGTAGAGTCAAAGTTGAACTCACAGGTTGTGGAAACGGTAGCCCCGCTGCTGGCACGAATCGTGAAGGATGACGCGAAGGGAGCCGCATTGACAGAAGTCCCGAAACGGAAACGGAAAGAGGTGTCAATGCTAACACCGGTAACTGTACCACCTGGCAGAAGACCCGTGGTTTCACCTAAACCAGAACCACCACTGCTGGTCCGGGTAACAACGACACTGAGCAGCAGGTTCTGAGGAGTTGGGGTTGGGGGCGGAGCCGGAGGAGCCGGGGGAGCTGGCGGCGGAGCCGGAGGCGGGGGAGGGGGCAGGGGCACAGTGCTGGAAGAGCTGTCATCGCTACAACCAGCCAAAATCATCGGTAGCATCACTACTGCGGATGCCAGCGACAGAGACCCAAGTGACTTCATCAGCCACTTATATGATTTTCCGTTCATTCTTTCTCCTCTTTACCAAAAAAGTAGGGTTCGGCTGAACACTTCCCTTAACTTACCCGATCAGGTTTTCTAAGGCAACTGAAGGCCCTGGGAGATTGCCAATCGACTGGGAGACGCATACACGCCTGTGTCAGCGGTTGCTCTGGACATAAAGCATGTTCCCAAAGCCAAAGTAGAGAGAGTGTAGAAAAAGCGGGCCTGAGGTTTCAGCACCCGCTTCACTGTTGGCCTAGAAAACTAGCTCATCAGAGCAACCCTCTACCGAGGGATGGTGAAGGTCACATCCAAGCGCGGCCCACGCGCCGTGGTAATCGGAGCAGTACCCGTGCCCGGATCCTTATCAAACTCAGCCCGGCACACACCATTCACACCCTGACTGACCTCGAAGTTGGCTCCACCCGCATTGGCTACCACACTGCTGGCACTGGCCGTACCCAAGCTCACCGTCGAGAACAGATCAATCGTGGCAGCCAAATTACCCAAGAAGATGGGATTAAACTGCCCAAAGGCATTGACCTGACTCTGCGAAGTTGCTCCCGTTACAACTACAGGTTGGGTAGTGACGCTAATCGAGTTCCCTGGGAACAGAATAGCTAGTGCGGCAGGCGGAACAGCATTGCTAGCCGAGAAGGTGACAATGGAACTCGAAGGATTGATGGTTCCCACAAACGTAGAACCACTGACAACTACAGTGACCGTGTTCGGGTTAACCTGCAATCCAAAAGTCGCGTTAACCGTAGCGGCATTTGTTATAACCTCACCACCATTATCCCGAGTGATCAACGTCTGGGCGAAGGTGGCATTGCCCACGGCTTCAAACTGCACATTCTGAGTCGGCAGGTTAAAGCTGAAAGACTGACTAATCGTGCCCACACTCAGCAGCGAAGGCGTGGCTTGGTTGTTGAACACCTCACGGGCACACTGCAGACGAATCTGGTAGAACCGGCTACCCGAAACAGAACGCTGCACACCCGGTGCCACATCAGCCACCCGCGGCCCTGCCGATATATCCCCACCCAGTACATTGCCATTGATGCTCAAAGCAATGAAACTCGGAGTCGAGGCAGGAGCAAAGAAATCGCTAGAAACCACATTGTTGGGTGCACCCAAGGTCACTTCCTGGAACACCACGTTGTTCGCAGGAATGTTGTGCGGAGTCGGATCCAAGAAGAAAAAGCCCAGACCCGTATCCCCAAACCCAGGCAGAGAAACACTGTCATTCGACGGTAGCTGCACCAAGGTCAACCGCGCACTCTGCACCACCGCGTTGGCAGGAATCGAAGACGGAATCGGGAAGGACAACAGCGCACGATAGTCGGTGCGCACACCCACCGGCACATTCTCAGCTGGGCTAGTCCGGCGAATACCGTAACCCACCGGAATCACCACCGGGTTAGAGAAGATCTGACCATTCGGGGTCACTGCAGCAAACTGACTGGCCAAGAAGCTAATCGGGCCAGGCCCAACCGCAGTCGCGCCAGTGGTGAAGGTGAAAGTCTGTGGACTGGGGAACAAAGGCCGTCCATCCGCAAACAGATCTGGCACATTAGAAATGGTCAGAGTGTAGGTCTGATCATTCACCAACGGCGAGTTGGGAGTGCAGACAACTTCTGTAGAGTCAAAGTTGAACTCACAGGTTGTGGAAACGGTAGCCCCGCTGCTGGCACGAATCGTGAAGGATGACGCGAAGGGAGCCGCATTGACAGAAGTCCCGAAACGGAAACGGAAAGAGGTGTCAATGCTAACACCGGTAACTGTACCACCTGGCAGAAGACCCGTGGTTTCACCTAAACCAGAACCACCACTGCTGGTCCGGGTAACAACGACACTGAGCAGCAGGTTCTGAGGAGTTGGGGTTGGGGGCGGAGCCGGAGGAGCCGGGGGAGCTGGCGGCGGAGCCGGAGGCGGGGGAGGGGGCAGGGGCACAGTGCTGGAAGAGCTGTCATCGCTACAACCAGCCAAAATCATCGGTAGCATCACTACTGCGGATGCCAGCGACAGAGACCCAAGTGACTTCATCAGCCACTTATATGATTTTCCGTTCATTCTTTCTCCTCTTTACCAAAAAAGTAGGGTTCGGCTGAACACTTCCCTTAACTTACCCGATCAGGTTTTCTAAGGCAACTGAAGGCCCTGGGAGATTGCCAATCGACTGGGAGACGCATACACGCCTGTGTCAGCGGTTGCTCTGGTTACTCCGTAAATCATACAGGCAGATCCGCGCAGTTTGACAAGTATTGCTGTTTTTTTCTGGCTGGGCGGGGCAGAAAGCTTGGGAAAAAGGGATCCATATCGATTGGAACCTATTGAGGTGGTAGGGACAGAGTCTTCTTGACCCTCAACGGGTAGCGTCTTAGAGAAGTTGCTCCACTTGGGCTAGGGGGATCTGCAGGAGTTCGGCAATTTGGGCCGGGATTCAACTCGGCTAGGTAAACCCGTTGCACCCAACCGATTGTTAGAAGAGGCTGTCGGTACGCATCGGTGGGGCTATTTCTGAGGATTTTCAGTCAGCCGGCAAGGGCTAGAACCGTTACTGGGCAGGGGGTTTGGGGGTGTTTCTGTAAAAAACAGGAAGATTTGCCTATTTCCCTCCAGAATTGTGCTTGATCCGGGGCAGAAGGGTGGCAGGATGAGGAGTGGATGTTTTTCACTGGAGACACAACCAGGATGGCTACCTATAAGGTCACTCTGATCAACGAAGAGCAAGGCTTGAACACCACCATCGAAGTACCGGATGACGAGTACATTTTGGATGTGGCTGAGGAGCAAGGCTTGGAGCTGCCCTATTCCTGCCGCGCGGGAGCCTGCTCAACCTGTGCGGGCAAACTGACCAGCGGCACGGTGGATCAAAGCGATCAATCCTTCCTGGATGATGATCAGATCGAGGCGGGCTATGTGTTGACCTGCGTGGCTTACCCTACCTCCGACTGCACCATCATCACCCACCAAGAAGAAGAGCTTTATTGAATCAGGCCGCTCCCCGGCTTCATCCTTGCCCCCTGGCTGACCAATTCCCCCTCGGCATCGTTTGTTGAGGGGGTTGTTTTGGCTGGGTGGAGCCAGCCGCTGCGCCCAGTTGCAGCCTCTTTATTGAGGGTTTTTATTGTGGGTTAGTAGAGTTGAGGTGATGGGCGATAAGGGCCTCTAGCTTGGCAGGCCAGTCTGGGTCTTGCTGAGGATTGACGGGGGTGCGACTGGGATCCGCTTTCATCCTGTCTACCAGTTCTTGAGCAGCCAAAGGATCGCCGCTTTCATCCACAGACTGGATGAGTTCGGGGGTACTCAGGCTTTTGTAGATTGGCATCGCGGGATCCTTAGCTCGATAGATCAATTGCAGACAAGGCTACGATGGCGAATAAGCAAGTCCTGGCTGAGCAAGTTCTATGGCTTTGGCAACAGGTTCTACCCTGACAACAGAGTCCGATCACCTAACCCTGGCAGAATACCTTACCTATGCCGATGGCAGTGATATTCGCTACGAGTTGGTGGCGGGGGAGCTGGTTCCTATGGCACTGCCAACTGGACGGCACACAGAGATTCAAAAATTTCTGAGTCGGGTTTTTGATGCGGAGATCTCCCGACAGCAGTTGGCTTGGACAACTGTACAAGGGGGGCTGGGAGTGCAATCGCCACGGGGGAATCGCTGGGATACGGTGCGGATCCCGGATGTGGTGGTGCTGACGGAGGAGCAATGGCAGGGGTTACAAGGGCGAGAGGCGTTGATCCGCTTGAATGAGCCGCCCCCACTTTTGGTGGTGGAGGTGGTGAGCGAGTCGAGCCGGGCCAGTGATTATCGCGCCAAACGGGCGGAATACAGTGTGTTGGGGATTGGGGAGTATTGGATTGTCGATCCATTAGAAGAGAAGGTGAGCCTGCTGCTGTTGCATGAGGGGTGGTACGACCCGCTGGAACTGAAGGGATCCGATGCCGTCAAGTCTGAGCTGTTCCCAGGGCTGGAATTGCGAGCGGAGCAGATACTGGCTGCGGATTCGAGTTATTCTGGTAAAGCTACGGGGAGTTAGCTCAGCTGGTAGAGCGCTGCGATCGCACCGCAGAGGTCAGGGATTCGAATTCCCTACTCTCCATTTTTTACGATCCATCCTGACCGAGCAGAGGTCAGGGATGCGTGGGCGAAGCCTCCCTATTTCCTACTCTCCATTTTTTACGATCCATCCTGACCGAGCAGAGGTCAGGGATGCGT